>JAHFAA010000030.1 GCA_023250775.1 Bdellovibrionales bacterium | reverse complement strand
CCTGAAATTAACGCCAGTCCCTCAACAGAGTGATCGAATAAGCTGGTATGAGTAACAACGGGGCCGGCAAGACCTTTAAGCGAATCATAATCGGCAGCATACCCATGGTTTTGGCTGGTGATCACGATATTGCCATTTTGATGATCAAAAACGGGATGATTGGCGCCCCGTTGGCCAAACGGCAGTTTGATAATTTTTGCCCCGAGGGCCAGGGTGATCAGTTGATGGCCGAGACAAATCCCACGGATCGGTGTGGGCGTTTTGAGAAGCTCTTCGACAACCTTGATCTGTTCTTTATAAGTGCGAGGGTCCCCCGGGCCATTGGTTAAAAACACCAGTGATGGTTGATAGGCCAAAATATTCTTCGCGCTGGTATCGTACGGAACAGTCACCAAGGGACGCTCTAACTTGTATAGCTCACTTAAAATCGCTTCCTTCACGCCATAGTTAATGACAACAATGGGATTCTCACCCGGACGTAAAACAACGGGCAGATTTTGAGAGACACGGTGAAGATCGCTATAAATGTAAGGCGCATTTGAAAAGGCCTCCTTTTTAGGAGGCCGCGCGTCTGTTGAAAGGATTGAATGATGGTCCTTGGTCTTGGTCATGTAACGTGTCAGGGCACGAGTGTCTACTCCCGAAATAAGAGGAATGTCACAGGTTGCAAAAAATTCGTTGTAGCTAAAATTGCGGGCGATGAGAGATGTGGCATGGCACTTTTTTGATTGGCGTACTTTCGCTTCAGAAGGATAGTTTCCAACATGGGCCGTGGTGTAAATAATATGCTGGCCCAAGAAGGAAGGATCGGTGGCAGTTTCTTCGTAGCCGCTCATCCCCGTGGTAAAGGCCGCCTCTCCCCAAATTCCCGTTTTGAGAATGGGATCGTTGTGGTCTTTGTTAATAAATCCTTTGAAGGTTGTGCCGTCACTAAAATGAAGAAAGATTTTTGATTTTTTAAGCGAACGGAGAAAATCGACATCGTTGATCGCAGGCGGTAGGTTGGCGGGCATGGCCGTCTCCTCATATATTTAGTTTTCGAACTCTACTCGTCTTTCTCACCCAGATTGGCGAGCATGGCCTTGATAATCGCCATTCTCATGTACACTGAATTGGTCACTTGCGCATGGGCACGATAGTATCTGGATTTCATTAAAGCATGATCCAATTCCACTCCAACATTGGCCGGTCCTGGGTGATAGACGAAAGGAATTTTTGAAATTTCGCCACCACTTAACATGTGCTCGAGTCGAGCCAGGGACACGCCATGTTTTTGTAAATATCCATCATAATAAGTGGCAGGGCCTGAGTGACGCTCTTTTTGAATCCGCAAGAGATAGAGAAAATCGGATTTTAGGATGGCCTCTTTAGTATCATTGGTCAGGTGAAACATTGACGAGTCAAGACGACTGTCGAGTTTTTTTGGTAAACATTCTTCCGGCCCAGCGAGGATAATTTTGCAGCCAAACTGCGGAAGTAATTCCATCAGACTGTGGGCCACGCGGCTGTGAACGCAATCCCCGATGATTCCCACTGTGCCACCGCTCACTTTTGAGCCATCATCCATAAAGGTCATGAGATCGAGCAGTGCCTGGGTGGGGTGTTGATTTATTCCATCGCCACCATTAATGATCCGAATGGGGGGGGCGGCCTTGAATTCATCAAATTGATGAGAGACCGAGGTTCTAATGATACAGAGATCGACTCCTTGATGCCGTAAAGTAAGAAGTGTCTCTTCCAGTGATTCGCCCTTTTTCAAGCTTGAAGTTTCTGTATTGAAATCAACGTACATGGCCCCCAATTTTTGGATGGCGATGACGAAACTATGTTTCGTGCGAGTGGAATTTTCCAGAAAACTTGTGGCGATGATCGGTTGATGACTATCGCTAATTTGATATTTTCCTACGGGAACAACACCAAGTTTAAATCGTTTTGCGGAATAGAGGAGCCAGTTGATTTGATCTTTTGAAAGGTCGTTGATTTCGGCTAGAATCGGCGGAAATCCGTTCATGGTCACCCAGTAATCTTGTAGTTCTAAAATTTATAGGGCATTGTAACTTCCTCTGTAAAGACAAATTAGGGATATTTTTTTTGAATTTAGAGTCTTGGAAATTTGACACGAATGCTCAGAACGAGGCCCTGATCAATGAAATAAAAGGGGCACTTTTTGAATATCTTGTGGCCAAAGGCATCGCTGGCCTTTCAGGGCCCAACTGTCTTTGTGAAATATCACCCGACTTAAGAAATCGACTTTTGCACTACGAGTCTTGGTTACGCGACCACGACTTGGAACTCATTATGTTTCTGCCAGGTGTCGTCCAACAAGTGGCCCTGGCCATTAAAACTTCAATTCCTGGAAAAGTGACGGGAGTAGAAGTCGTAGGAAAACTTGCCGGCGGCAGTGGACAGAAGGAATTGCACGAAAGTGATCTTGTGATCCACGCAGAAAAAGAAGGGCGCACCGAAGATTTTTTCGTGGGGCTAAAATTTTGCAAAACTAATTCCTTTGTGAACACAAAAAGTGGTGGCTCACAAACTTTTCTTGCACGATATTTCGATAAATTTGCCCAGGCCGCCCAACTTCAAAAAGAATTTAATTTAGAAATGGAACATGCCTATCTCATTTTGGGACAAAATTTGTATGAGGAAACAGGTCTGAGTGCTCAGGGATATGATTTCGAGGGCAAGTTTGGCGAGGAGTGGACAAATCTTGGAGCGGGAGATTTGCCCGGTCAGTTATCTCCCAAGCTCAACAATTGGGTTATGCAATACTATCAATCGGTCATCCAGTCGCTCTATCGTAAGATGTCATTCTTGTATCAGTCTTCATCACAGGCCTTCGCTGAGGCGCTCTATCCAATAATGGGATTCGGGGCGCGTAATTTGATTCAGGTAATTGTTTTTATAGATTACAAAAAGGACGAAAATAAAAAGCAATATAGTTTGAATAGTTTCAAAATCCATTCCAATCGCGATCTGGTGGAAGAATTGACCGACATGCAAATGGGAACGTTGCAAACGGAGATCAGCTCTTTTGAAATCTTACTCAAATCTTGGCGTTTGCAAATTCGTGTCAAACCAATGAATAAATTTACCGTCCCCGGACTCAAGGTCAATTGTTCCGTGAAATTTCCCAAGTTGTCTTGAGAGGTCGAGAAAAAGATGAGAGAATATCAAAATCATTTCAGAGGTGGCCTTGATTAAGATTGTGATGACTACGACATTAAGGCCTGAGACCTTGAATTTTGTAAGGCAACGTTGGCACGATGTCGCTGAATTCCCCGTGCAAAATTTTTCTCAGGAACTGATCACCTTAAATCATTCATCTGCGGTCTTGCTCGTGCTTGGGGATGAAATTGTTCATTATAATATTCGTGACTTGGCTTGCCTCGGTCTCAAGCGTCCTGGTCAGGTGTATCGCTATCAGGAGTTGGCAAAATCGGGTCAGAGTGATCCCAAAACCTATTCCAATTTTCCTGGCCATCCCGAAGCATTGTCAAATCCTTCGGTCTATCATGATGCCTTTTTTTCGCAGCAGATTTATTTTATCCCTCATAAAACTTTATCGAACGATTGCGTAACTCGTCCTCTTTCGTTCATCCCTTGGGATTTGATACCGATGCCTTGCTATCAGGGAATTTTTCCCGTCGAAGGGGGAAGAAAAACTCTTTTTTTAGATCGTGATGGTGTTGTGAATATTGATAAGTCTTATGTTTATCGGGTGGAAGATTGCGAAATTATTCCGCAGATCTACCCCATCTTAGAGTGGGCCAATCGCAATGATTACGAAACCGCTATTTTGACCAATCAATCAGGTATCGGCAGAGGCATGTATACCAGTGAGGATGCCCACAGGATCCATCGATGGATGGATCAACATTTTAGAGAAAAAGGATTTCCTGTTGGATCTTTCGAAATGGCCCCTTTTCATCACCAAGGACAGGAAGGACCTTTTAAAAAGCATTCACATCTTCGAAAACCTTTTCCGGGAATGGCGCTGAAAGTTGGCGAACGAATACCCCTTGAGCTAAGTCATTCCTATATGGTGGGCGACAAAACCAGCGATCTTTTGTGGATCCCTCTCATCAAGGGCCACATTATCCAGGGAAGTTATGAGCTGGACCCCGATATTAGTAGTTGTCAAAACTTGTCTGAAGTTCTAAAGAACTTGCAAAAAGACTCCGGTGATTCATAGAGCATATGCGGGTAATTAAAATTTTCGTATTTTTTAGTTTTTGTCTGGCCCTGATCGGAGTGCTCTCCTTTATTCCTGTTGTGAGCATCGAAAAGCTGCGCCATGGGTATGTTAGAATTGACCTCATTCCCGATAAAGGAATCTCATCCCAAGAATCACAAAACAATTCTCAGCGACGTCCCACAAAAAAGGCCTTTCCCCTGATGGTGCGTAAAGTGAGCATCGTTAAAAAAATGCATGAAGACTATGTCCATCTTCAGGACATCAGTTTTGAGACAGTTCAGGCGATTGTGGTTAGCGAGGATATGAAATTTTATATCCACAATGGTGTCGATTATGAACAAGTGGAGGAGGCCTTAAATAATTATCGTCGCGGTCGACCGCTTCGTGGTGCCTCGACGATCACTCAGCAACTTGCAAAAAACATTTTTCTGACAAACGAGAGAAGTCTGTGGCGGAAGGTGCGTGAAGTCGTCATTGCCCTTTATCTGGATTATCGTCTTCCCAAGACTAAAATCGTTGAACTTTACCTCAATGCTATCGAATTTGGTCCCAATATCTATGGGATTAAAAAGGCCGCTCATTACTATTTTGGTAAGCTGCCTAAAGACCTCACTGTGAAAGAGGGGGCCTTTTTGGGAATGTTGCTACCAAGCCCCGTTCGCTACAGTTCTTCTTTTCAGCGCCATCAACTTAGTTCCTATGCCAGATCGACCATGAATCAAATTCTTTTTAAGATGAAGATAACTGGTTTTTTGAGTGGCCAAAAATATTTTGAGGCCATTTCTTCGCCTCTTTCCTTTGAAACAGCTCCCATGCCTTCTGCCTCGTTGGAACCAGAGCTTTCACACCCCCTTTAGTCGTTATTGGTGTGGTGACAAAAAGACACCTACCTCATGACCGTTGTTTGTCTCAGATGTAGGATGTAAAAAATTCTCAGTATCACTTTGGCACTATACAAAGGATACGGCTTTAATTTATGAGATGTTAGCGCGGGAAAATGAGGGCATGGCAGTCACCAATTTGCAGAAGTATTGGTAAGAGTTTTGAGATTGCCATGGCATCAGAATTTTCGTAAAAAATGTGAATTCGACTTTCTTTGTGGGAAAATAAAAGGAGAACGGTTATGAAGAAATTGGTGTTGCTTGTTGGTTTACTCTTGGGATTGGCGATCGTTGGTTGCCAAACTACTTATTATGCACCGACAGATCGAGTGCAATCATTTATTGATCTTTTGAATGCTCAGTATCCGTATGACAGTCAGTTCTACATGGTGAAACATCCATCACAAACAGCGACTGAAGGGTTTGTGGTTGTTTATAGCAACGATACAGGATGGATTGCTTACGACATAGCCAATTATCAAGTTGGTGATAGCTGGTCCACATATAGTGCTACAGCTCAATTTCAAGAAGTCTATATTTATGACTCTTATAGCGACTACTCTGGTGAAGTATTCTACGTCGGTGGCGCTTATTACAATGATTACTATGGATCTTATGCCGGAGAATTCATTTTCGAGCAGACCGAAACTTCTTTCAAAGACCTAGAAAAAGTCGCTGGTCTTAAGGCCGCCTATAAGACAGCCAAACTTGGCGAGGCCTTTGCTTCCGATTACGGATTGTCAGTTGATCGCGCCACTAAAGTTGCCAAGTTGGTATCTGAGTGGGAAAAGACTGGTAAAAAACGTGCTCTTACAGAAGCTGATGCCAATGCTTTCACAAAGGAACTCTTGGGTGTGAATTTGAGTGACGCTGAGAAGGCCTACAAGAAATTGGTTGAAGGTGATAAACAATCATTTGAAAATTTGATCGATACAGCTGCCCAGACAAACGGCACGACACCTGAACAAATGAACTCAATTGTTAACGAGTTCATGAATAAATAGTTCTTATCTTTAGATGATCGTTAAGATGAGGGCCGGAAATTTCCGGCCCTTTTTTTATGTACAGGATCGTCGGCGTTTAGAAGAACAGATGATAAATCAGCGAGGCCAAATAACGCTGTCCTTTTTGTGACAAATTATCAAACAGCGGGTTGTACTCATAAATTCCAAAGATTTTTAAAGGTGCGGAACATAATTTAAAAGCATCGAACATTGGTCTAATTTCTCTTTTGGTAAAACCGTCGGGGTTGACAGCACTGACCGCTTCCATATCGCTTCCATCAAGGGCATCGGCATCAAGAGAAAAAACGGCGATATCACAATCTTCAAAATATTTTTTAAATGAGGTCGTCAGTTCGATGGTTGTACTGTCACGCCAAAACATTTTCATTTGCCCTTTTCCCAATGGCGTGAAATTGGCGGAGACGTTGGAATAAGGATGTGCGCCGTACTGATAAAGAGTGAATGGGTTTTTCGCGGTATTGGCAAATTGGCGGAAGGGAGTTCCGGAATGCGCCCATTTATCCGTGCGCGTGTCGGTATGGGCATCGACATTAAAAATAGTAAGTCGTGACTTGAGAGAGTCGAGGGCACGCAAAAGTGGATAAATATGATCGTGTCCTCCGCCCAAATGGACAAACGAGTTATGCGCCGTTTGCAATTCAGGAATCATGCTCATCCAACTTTTGTAGGATTTTTCTTGGGCCAGATCAAAGGTATCGTTGCTCGGACATAATTCACTCTGCAGAAAATGATATTCTCCCGCGGGAGCGATGAGTCCTTTAAAGGAATTAAGGATGGCCTCGGGAGCGAGGGAAGTTCCGCGCCGCCCGCCGTTTCGAATCACTCCCTCATCACAGCTTGAGGTTAGGATGTGAAATTTTTTTGTGGTGGGAGGTGTTTGCATTTCAAATTTGCGGCCCAGGCGAAGTGAGGATCTTGCTTGCAATTCCTGAGTAATGACGTCGGTCTCATTTATCTGATTCATAGTTTCTCTCGTGCAATCATGGTTTGGTTAGATCTGCCTATTATAGGTAGTTTTGACGGGAACAACAATAATCGTTAGACTAAAATGGTGGGCCTTTCGGCCCGTGATGTACAGGATGTTGAGGTTTCATGGCCGAGCGAGAATGGTTTATTCAACAACAAACAGGCCACCAAGGCCCTTTTTCCGCCGAAGAAGTATATCGGCATTTTCACGAAGGTCGTATCCGACCTGAATCTCTGCTGTGGAAAGAAGGTTTGCGTGATTGGATGCCACTGAAAAATTGTCGCGAGATTGCTCATGCTCTTGATTTTAATCTTCGAAGTGAAAAGTTACCCCGGCCATTTCCGCCAGATGCACTGGATATTTTGAAAGAAAATGCAGCTAACAAAATTGCTAAGCAAGGTCATATAAGGCAGACGCGACCGCAGCTTCACCCCGTGGATGAATTACCTCCGCTTCCAACCGCGCCCTTGACTTCAAAAGGTCGTTCGAAATTTTCTGATCACGAGATGCCGTTTGATGAATGGGACCAGATCGCGCGTAATTTCACTCCCAATCCGGCGCTGGAAAAACTGCGCCCTGAGGTTCGTAATTTTGACGTGGAACTAGAACGTCCAGTCCTACCAAAAGAAAGAGAAGAAAAAAAAGCAGTGCATGTCCCCGAAGAATTTCAAGAATTATCAGCACCGCCCTTTTCATCAGAAGTTGAAACTCTCACATTGTGGGAAGAAAAAAGCGCTCAAGAAGTATTAGACGTAGAAGATCAAGCTAACCTCCCCCCAACAGAAATCAAACAGGGGAAGACGAACTGGTTGGTAATCACTTTTTTGGTTGTCGGTGTGATTCTTTCTGCCTTGGCCAAAATTCCTGCTCTGCGATTTTGGGGAGGCGGCGCCAATCCCGTTGCCGCAAGTTCAGTCAGGGCCTTGCAACAAGATTTTGCTAGATTGGATAAAAATAAACAAGCGCGGTTTGAGAAAGTATTTTCAAATACCAACATGGAGAAATCGCGTTTCAATTTGGCCATGTCAGAAGATGCCGAAAAAATTTGGTTAGGTTTGAGCGCGCGCGCGCCATATCGTTTTGAAATGGAGTTTCAAAGCGTTCCTGATCGTGTCATGGGTGGAAAGCCGATCCAGTTCAGTGCTGTTGGTAATGTCAGTGATGGATTGACGGTCATCCCGATTCAAGATGTTCATTTTGAGCAAGGAACGAAGATTGAGCCCGGTCTCTACGAAGTTAACTTTAGGGCCTCACGATCAGATAATGTCGCACGTTGGTTGAAGATTCTCAATCGCAATTCCTACGGTATGTCTCTTGTGAATAGTTTGGCCTCTGCAATTTATCCGCTCGACATTGAATTTAGAACGGAAAAAATTCTGCTTTCTCCGGGAGATGAAAAAGAAGCGGCTGCGCAAATAGGCGCGTATCTGGCCCAGGTCAAAGAAAATAAACGTCGGCCTCTTGTGGAGCAGCAGCAAAATCTTTTAACCTTGCAATCGCTCCTGAAAAAAATGGAAGAGCTGATGAGCGAACATAGAGGTCTTGGTGCCGCAGGCAAGACAAGTTATATTCGAACCTATGCTAAGCAAATTTCGCCGGCCTTACAGGTTCTTGCCGTCCCTGCTCCGAAGATCCAAGTATCTGATGCTGCAGAAGGAGACCCTGATTTGATGGTTCCAGGGCCAAAGATTTGGAGTGCCAATGATACTGTTGATATGGCCAAAAAACTGGCCCTTGTCTCGGCGCAGTTTGCAGAATCACTTACGCCCAAAAAGAAAAAAGTTCAATCCAGCGACGTCGAAAAAATTATAGAGGATTTGGGATCACAATTGTCTGCCAAGGTAGAATTGGTCGATCAGGAATTAAGCGTCATCAAATAGTGCCAATCGGCTGTGCCCCTAAAGCTGCCTGTTTAAAAATCTGCTCACAGGAAAATTGATCGCGTGCTTTGTCGTATTTAATGGTGGCCCCCCAATTTTCCGGATCGTGTTCAAAGAGCAACGTCAGTTTCTTTTCAAGACAAAAAGTTAACAGCTCACGTTTGTTGATGGTTGAGATTCCTGGTGCCATGTCGTAGGCCATAATCCAAGGTATATGGACATGACTGGCGGTGGGAACTAAATCGGCCATGTAAAAAAAATGAGAATCAAAAGCGTGCATGAGATGCGGGGTATGGCCCATGCTGGTTTTAAACTCTAGCTTGTAGTCGCCATCGCTCAGGATTGTCCCTTGCGGGCCTTCATGCCAGGTTATGCGCCCGCTTTTTTCGTGATCTTGGATCGCTGGCAAAAAATAATTTTGTAGAAAGGAACCGGCATCCCGCTCAGTTGGCTTGAGAGCGTATTCATAATGTTGGCGATGGAGGTGTAAATTTGCTTGGGGAAAACTTGAGCAAAATGTGTCTCCATTTTTTCGGGTCAGGCCACCAACATGATCGAAATGCAAATGGGAAATAACAACATCAGTAATATCTTCTGGACGCAGACCGTCGGCTTCAGAAAGTGCTTTGGCCGTGGCGTTTTGGCCGCCTAGAATGGCAAAGCGCTCGTCAAATTTAGACCCATTATAATCACCGATTCCCGTGTCGACTAAAATAATTTTGTTCGTGGTTTTAATTAGCCATAAGCGTAATGCCAGATTGATGCGGTTGTCTTGATCAGGAGGAGCAACTTTTTGCCAAAGTGGCCTTGGGATGATGCCGAACATGGCCCCGCCATCAAGACGAAAAGTTCCAGGTCGCACCACGAAATATTTTCTTTGCATAAATAATTCCTAGTCACAAAAAGTGTATGCTTTTTTGTTTGTTTGGCCAGTATACAAATGTTAATTGGCCTTAGATGTTGTTTTTTAAGACGAAGTCATTTAATCTTTCTCCCATAGAAAAATTTACGATGCGAATATGATCGGTTGAGGAGTTCGATATGAATGTTCATGAATATCAGGCCAAAGATCTAATGAGAAAATTTGGCATTAAAGTTTTGCGCGGCAAAGTAGCAAAATCTGTGAATGAAGCTGTCGATGGTGCCAAGTCTCTCGGTGGAAATATTTGGGTTGTGAAGGCCCAAATCCATGCAGGTGGACGCGGGAAAGCTGGCGGAGTGAAACTCGCAAAAAGTTTGGATGAAGTAAAAACTCATGCCACGGCGATCTTGGGAAAAACGCTTGTCACTCATCAAACTGGTCCTGAAGGAAAAAAAGTTCAGACCCTTCTGATCGAAGAAGGTTGTAAAATAGAGCACGAGTATTATTTGGGAATCGTTCTTGACCGAAACAAGGGCAAGTTGACCTTCATTGGCTCCGCCGAAGGTGGAGTTGAAATTGAAAAGGTTGCTGCCGAAAGTCCCGAGAAAATTATAAAAGTGACCATTGATCCTGCAAGCGGATATTCGTCCTATATCGGAAGGAAACTGGCCTTTGCTATGGGGATGAAGGGTGATGTTGTGAAGGACGCCCTGGCCTTTTTTGAGGGACTCTACAATCTTTACACGAGCTGTGATTGCACTGCTGCCGAAATCAATCCACTTGTTGTGACTTCAACAGGCGAAGTTTTGGCCTTGGATGCCAAACTGAACTTTGATGATAATGCCCTCTTTCGTCACCCTGAGATTGAAGCCTTGCGCGATGCCAGTGAGGAATCCAAGGAAGAATTAGAGGCCCATGAGTATGGTCTCTCTTATATCAGTCTCGACGGTAATATTGGCTGTTTAGTCAATGGTGCCGGCCTGGCCATGGGAACAATGGATATTATTAAATTGTTTGGTGGTACTCCCGCCAACTTCCTCGATGTTGGTGGCGGCGCCACTAAGGAAACCGTGGAGAAGGCCTTTGCCATTATTTTGCGCGATCCAAAAGTGAAGGCGATTTTGGTCAATATTTTCGGTGGAATCATGAAGTGTGACATTATCGCCGAAGGGATTGTTGGAGCTGCACGCTCCTTGGGAATTAAGGTTCCCTTAGTTGTGCGATTAGAAGGCACCAACGTTTCTTTAGGAAAAAAGATATTAGGTGAATCTGGCCTTCAGATCATTGCCGCAGATGATCTGAGTGATGCAGCCAAAAAAGTGGTTGAGGCCACAAAAGGAAGGAGGTAGGCCATGGCCATTTTAGTAGGAAGAGAAACAAAGTTAATTACTATTGGATTTACAGGAAAGCAGGGGACCTTCCACTCCCTTCAAAGTCGTGACTACGGAACCAATTTTTGCGGGGGGGTAACTCCCGGCAAAGGTGGAACCACTCATGAAGGTTTCCCAGTTTTTAATACAACCTATGAGGCCGTCAATAAAACCGGCGCCAATGCCGCGATGATTTTCGTGCCACCCAAGGCCGCAGCCGATGCCATTTTGGAATGTGTGGATTCAGAAATGCCTTTGATTGTTTGTATTACTGAAGGCATTCCAATTCTCGATATGGTGAAAGTTCGCAAGGCCATGCTTGGTTCCAAGTCGAGATTGATTGGACCAAACTGTCCAGGCATTATCACTCCAGGCGAATGCAAAATCGGCATTATGCCAGGCCATATCCACATGCCCGGCAAAGTTGGAGTTATTTCACGCTCTGGAACACTCACCTATGAAGCAGTGTATCAGCTAACTCAAAGAGAGATCGGCCAATCCACATGTGTGGGAATTGGTGGCGACCCAGTCGCTGGAACGAGTTTTATTGATGTGCTCGAACTTTTCCAAAAAGATCCTGCTACTGACGCGGTGATTATGATTGGTGAGATTGGTGGACAGGCTGAGGTTGATGCTGCCCGCTGGATCAAGAAAAACATGACCAAACCAGTTGTCAGTTTCATTGCCGGAGCCTCTGCTCCAAAGGGCAAGCGTATGGGCCATGCCGGTGCGATTATCGGGGGCAGTGACGATACAGCTGAAGCCAAATTTAGAATTTTGGAACAATGTGGTGTGACCATCTCTCGTTCACCTGCAGAACTAGGGGCCAAAATGAAAGAGGTCCTGGCACATTAGGAAATTAACTTGCGCGATTAGGATTATTTGATTAGTTTCGCACCTATCTGTTCTTGACGAATTTGTTGTTAAATTGTGAGGAGATGAATTATGGCATCTGAAAGAACTCTTTCAATCATTAAACCAAATGCAGTTACTGATAACCACATTGGTAATATTGTGGCCCGTTTTGAAAAAGAGGGGTTGCGAATTGCTGGTATGAAGCTAATCCGTCTTTCAAAAGAGAAGGCCGAAGGCTTCTATATTGAACATAGAGAGCGGCCGTTTTTTGGTTCCCTCGTCGGGTTTATGACTTCAGGACCGGTGGTATTAATGATTCTTGAAGGGCAAAATGCAGTTGAGAAAAACAGACAGATAATGGGTTCTACAAATCCTGCTGAGGCCAAAGAAGGAACGTTGCGCAAGCTGTATGCAAAGTCCATTGAGGCCAATGCTGTTCATGGTTCAGATTCTCCAACATCAGCTGAGCGAGAAATCAACTACTTCTTCGATAAGAACGAAATTTTTAATCGCTTCTAATCATCTCTACATCGCTCAGATTTTGACGGACTACAAATTTTTTCCTATAATTGGGCACTTTTGCGCTACCGCGAATTAGATTTTCCATGGAGGAAGCCTGATGCTAATTAAACTAGGCATTTTCTTTAGTTTAATTTTTGGATATGTCAGTTTTGTTTTTGCTGATATTCCAACCTTTCCTTCTGATTGTTTTTTAGGAAAAAACTTCTGTTCCCGCGCTCAGGTCATCCATGATCAACAAAATCGCCGAGTCATTCGAGTTGAAATTTTTGTTCAGATGTTTAAGGCCGAGTACTCCAAATTTGAGGAATTGAAGGACCTTTATTTCCAATTTGAAGATTGGCCGAGCTACGCCGGTCATTCAGATTCGATCAGCTTTATAGAATCTGCTTCTAAGGTTGGTCCTGCGCCATTGGCAGCTATTCGACACCAGGCCCACTATACGACGAAGGCCCCCTGGCCAGTCTCAAAGGCAGAGGTTTTTGATCTACTTGAGTACCAAGAAATTGCTAAGGCCCAAGGCGTTGTCTACGCAGTTGAGTTCTCACAAGTTCAAGACTTTTCGGCCCGCAAGGGTGTAAAATATAATTATGGGCAATTGCATTTGCTGGATGATCAGCATGACCGTTGGTTAGTTTATTTTTACTCCGATGTCATTCCAGGGATCGACGTTCTGCCCAATGTCGCTGCACCTTTTATATTGAAACCAATGGAAGATATTTTGCGAGGTATGTTCAAGCAGTAAATATAAACTATTTACTATAATGTTTACCACGCTTATTGAGCATTGTGGCGCCTTGCGCTATAAGAACGAAGCGAATTGAATTAGGGGAAATATCCATGACGTCAAGAAGCTTTCAAATTGGAGATTATGCTGTTTGTCCAGGCCATGGGGTCGGTCAGATATGCGATATCGAGGAGCGAGACCTCGGTGGCGATAAAAAAGACTACTTTATCGTTAAAATTCTGGCCAATGGCATGACCATTATGGTGCCAGTGGAGTCTGAGCTAGGGATCAGGTCCTTGGTTGGGCAAGGTGAAATAGAGGAGGTCTACGGCCTTCTTAATAACCACGACGTTCAGGTAGACAATTCCACCTGGAACAGACGCTATCGTGAGTATATGGCGAAGATTAAGACGGGATCACTTTTAGAGATCGCCGATGTGTTGCGGGCCTTATTCCTGCTCAAATACCGTAAAAATTTAAGCTTTGGCGAAAAGAAAATGCTTGATCAATGCAAGGGACTTTTGGCCCAGGAGATCGCGCTTTCGAACGGTGCCGGGGTGAAAGAGATCGAAGGCAAAATCGACTCATATTTTAACTAGTAACATCAGCATCTGTTTAATTTCTAAAGCTCATTCTTCATGCTAGCATCTTCTGTCTTAAACAGGAGATGCTTGTGACAGTTCGAGTACGCTTTGCTCCCAGCCCTACGGGATACCTTCATATCGGTGGGGCCAGAACCTGCCTCTATAATTATCTTTTTGCCAAATCCAAACAAGGAACGCTCATCTTACGGGTCGAGGATACTGACTTAGACCGTAGTTCCCGACAATTTGAAAAGGCCCAACGGGCCGATCTCGCGTGGCTTGGACTGAATTTTGATGAAGGCCCGGAGATTGGTGGACATGTGGGGCCTTACCGACAATCGGAACGTCATAAAATTTATGAAGAAGTGGCCCAGCAACTTATTGCCAACGGACATGCCTTTTATTGTTTTTGTCGCGAAGAAGTTCTCGAGCGCAAGAAGGCCGAGGCCTTGGCCAAGAATTTAAATCCCGCCTACGACGGAACTTGTTATGGAGTGACTTACGAAGAGGCCCAAGACCGCTTGTATAAGGGCGAAGAGGCGGTGGTGCGTTTTAAGGCCCCTCAAAAGTCCTATACCTTGCATGATTTGGTACGAGACGAGGTGGTCTTTCCCGAAGGAATGGTGGGCGATTTTGTCCTTTTACGTTCGAACAAGATGCCGACCTATAATTTTTGCTGTGTGGTTGATGATATCAAAATGAAAATTACCCATGTCATTCGTGGTGAGGATCATCTCAATAATACCTTGAGACAGCTGATGATTTATGATGCGCTCGGTGCCCAACCACCGCAATTTGCCCACGCCAGTTTATTGATCGGGAAAGATCGTCAAAAGCTTTCCAAGCGGCATGGCGCGACTTCAGTGGCCCAGTATCGTGAGGACGGATATTTGCCAGAATCTCTCCTCAATTACCTTTGTCTCTTGGGTTGGTCTCATCCGACAGAGAAGGACATCTTCACCAT
>JAHFAA010000395.1:2143-3873 GCA_023250775.1 Bdellovibrionales bacterium | reverse complement strand
ATCGGTGGAAATCTCTACGATACCTATAATTGGGAGAATGGATACAGTTTTCTTGCGCGTGGGGCATACAAAAAACTTGAATCTTACGAAGAGGCCATTAAGAAGGTAAGAGAATACGGCGCTGAACCAATCATGCAAATCAATCTCCTTGGGCAAATGCCTATCTACATTAATGGTCGCCTAGGAATGTCAAACAAAGCCACTTCACAGTCAGCAGCTGCTTTTATTCAACACGTAAATGGTGATTTAAAATTAGGTTTAAAAAATATTTGTCTTGGAAATGAATTTGATCAATGGGCAGATACTCATGCCGATATATGGCCTTTCGATCAACCCCTGTCGGCAGATGACTATATTGATCGGTATATCGAATACGCGCTGGCCGTAAGGGCGGCGCAAGAAAAGGTTTCAGGGAATCCAAATGACCTTAAACTTTGGGGCCCAGAAATTGCTGATTCATTTTCCGATTGGCAAAGTGGCAATATGCAGAAAGATTGTGAATGGACTGCTGTAAGAGGAGTCATGGCCTGCAGTTATGGCAATGGTGCCTTTGACCATTTTTTGCCATATTTTTTCTCCAGACTTAAAAAGGCCGAAAGTGATACAACGATCAATCCTAAGGGCTATAAGTTACTCGATTACGCAAGCTTTCATTATTACCCGACATTTAGAACAAGTGTTAGTAATCCAAACTCTATCATCGTAGATCGCGCTGGCCACCAAATGGTTAATGAAATGCTCGAATCAACGCAGCTTTTTCATGCAGCTGATTATGTCAATGTTTATGATCGTGGTTCATATATGAATTTTAAGCCGAACTTGTTTCCTCGCATGCTTGATTGGAAAAATAAATACTATCCAGAGGCCAAATTAGTATTATCTGAATTTGCCGTTGATTCATTAGATACTACCCCAAACTATCACCCAATAGTCAGGCCACTCTACATGGCCGATTTAGTAGGAATCGCAGCAACGAATGGCATTGAAAATTTTAATCGTTCATTCTTAAATACCAACAATCCACAACCGATACCTTGGGCCTTGCTATTAGATGATTCACCTACAACTCTGGGAAATATGTATACTCTATTCACGGAACATTTCCTGGGACAAATTCTTACTGTTGAAGATTCCTTCCAAGATAAAGTGAATTCTTACGCAACACTAGACTCATCTAAGGATGATAAAATCATCGCCTTATTTGCTGTGAATAAAAGTGCAAACGAACGTGCAGCAAAAATTGCGATTAATGATGGAGCCGCGGGGCTTGCAACTTTTGATTATGTGTTAAAACCGTGGGGCGTGACGCTCTTTCTCATTCCAAAGGAAAGGCCAAACAGTGACAACATCAAAATTTTAGAATATGGCGCGAAAGAAATGAAGATTTCTGTCGACACTTACTATCAATGAGAAAATATGTCCCTTAAGGTTTTACATCTCGTTGAATACTTGTATCAAGGTGGAATAGAACGATTCCTTTGCGAAATAGGCAGACTTATACCTGCGACGAGGTTAGATCAAACCTTTTTCGCCTATGAGATGAATGATTTTATTGGGGCCGCCAAAGAATTGAAGCTTTCAGGAAAAGATGTTCGGATTTACAAAAAAAATCCAGGTTATGATTTCAATCTTCTTCGAGAGTTATCACGAGTTGTTCATGAGAAGAATATTGAGATTATCCATACCCATGACTTCGGTCCGATAGAGTATGCTGTGGCCCTCAAGATCTT
>JAHFAA010000395.1:0-2133 GCA_023250775.1 Bdellovibrionales bacterium | reverse complement strand
CATACACTTCACCATTTTGTAACAAACGCAAAATATCTACTCTTTTTTCAATTTGCCAGTTTTTTTTACAAACGTATGATCGCAGTATCCTCACATGTAAAAGATGTGATCTCGAACAAATGTAAATACATTCATGGATCTCTTGAAATAGTTCATAATGGCGTTGATGTGGAAAGGTTTTATCAAGCGCAAAATGGCGAAAATATGAATACGAAACTACGCTTAGTTTCTATATCCCGAATTTCTCCTGAAAAAAACCTGAGGTATATTCTACTTACATGCAAGAAGCTACGCGATTGCAAAATTGATTTTCATTTACATCACGCCGGAACTGGATCGCAAGAAGAGGTTGATAAAATTTTAGACATAGTTGAAGGTGCTCGCCTATCTTCAAATGTTACTTTGCATGGATACCAGGACGATATAAGAGAAGTTTTAAAGTTGGGCGACATTTTTGTTTCAAGTTCTCTCACTGAGGGGCACCCAATCGCTGTTTTGGAGGCAATGGCAAGTGGTAAGCTTTGCATCTGCAGCGAAATTCCTCCACACCAAGACATCTCGCCTGAAGGTATCATTCTGTTCAAGCTGTCGGAAGAGGATGCCCTATTCAACACCTTAATAAATATAAGAAATAACAAAATTAACTCTTTAGAAAAAATCATCAGAGCAAAAAACGACATTTCACAAAAATACACTCTGCAACAAATGATCACGCATTACATTGACATTTATAGCTTTCAAAAGCATCGGCCCTCAACTTCTATTCTAACCTAATACATCACCACACCAAGATTAATCGATCGTTGCTGATTAATTCTCATGTTATTTTTTAGCAAGATTAGTCATTGGAGATTCGATGGAAACAATAGGACTTAGCTTTGATATTGAGGATTGGTTTTGTGTGCAAAACATGAAAGATGTTATTCCTTTTAACCAATGGAACCAATGTGAATCGCGAGTCTATGAAAATACCGAATATCTTCTAAAAACACTTAAGAAAAATAATATCAAAGCAACATTTTTTGTTCTTGCTTGGATCGCGGAAAGAATCCCTGAGCTCGTTTATGATATAGCATCTGACGGTCACGAAATTGCTTCACATGGGTACTCACATTCATTAATCACCCACATGACAAAAAAGGAATTTCAAACTGATCTTGAAAAATCGATTTCTATTTTGACAAATCTAACCGGCAAACCAATATATGGATATAGGGCCCCGAGCTTTTCAATAACTCGAGAGACGATGTGGGCGCTTGAAATTTTAAAAAAGAATGGAATTAAATATGACAGTAGTATTTATCCAATAAAACACCCTGACTATGGAATCGCAGGATTTCAGCAAGATATTCATGAGATAAATGGAATAATCGAAGTCCCTTTAACGACATCCACAATTTATGGCCTTAATATTCCGATCTCAGGCGGAGGATACTTTCGGCTCTACCCATACTGGTTTTCAAAAATGATGCTCCAAAGGCAGATGGCATATTCAAGGCCAATTACCTATTTCCATCCTTGGGAATTTGACAGTGGTCAGCCTCGAATCAACTTGCCATGGTTCAAAAAATTCAGACACTACGTTGGTTTGGAGAAAAATAGAAATAAGTTTGAAAAGCTTCTACAGGCATTTTATTTCGCACCGATCGAGAACATCATACGTGATCACAGGATGAATCGAGGGCAGCCAGCTGGGCCAATGGTATTCCATCAGGAAGTAGCATATTAGAACTCACTTTCGGCATTGTTTGCTTTTTTGTATAAAAATGGAATTCAATGACAGTGCTGGCCGCACTTTTAATTATATATAATTGGAGATTCAAAAAAGACATACAGCTGAGCTCAAATTGCTTCAAATAGCCCAATCGTTGATGCGCATTAAAGGATGCATGGTTCTCACTATCCGTTGCCGTTACGAAGCGACTGCTCGGCGGAAACTGTTCAATGCAATACTTGGCCAGATGCGGAAATACACCTGTCAATCGGTGCTCGGGATGAATATAACCATTGCCAAAAAATACCATATTCTCTGGAAGCAGGATCTCTAAATTCTTTTTTTTATAATGATCATAGGTGATTATATGATTATTTTGAAATGCCCAGTAATAACCTATCAACACGCCCATCTTTCTA
>JAHFAA010000394.1:2585-3885 GCA_023250775.1 Bdellovibrionales bacterium | reverse complement strand
GTGGCCATATCCAATTCATTTCTCAGGTTGCGTGCCAGCTATCCCTCGCTTTATCAGCATCTGGCCGTCAACGATGCTCCGCAATTTCCGCCGGCCCGTCGCGAGATAGTCAATCGAGAGTTACGGCCCCTTGTCGAGGCCGCGGTTGGTGAAGAGGCCTTAAGTATCAGTACAGGAAATGATCAGCGCTTGGCCAATGCCGGCGCAATTTCTATTCACAATACTCTCGAAAATGGCGATCTTCGAGGCCCCGCTCATCTTATGGATCGGATTATTGATCGCTACCGTCATGGAGATCAACGTACCTCACTTAGAACTTCTCTCGCCAGTGTTCGAAGCGGCCACGCTACCGAACTTATCACCCAACTCCGATCGATATGTTCATCGACTGGCAGTCCAATTTCTACGGCGGAAATGCTGGCGCTTGATCCTGCGGCCATCCGCCAGGCGATGCTTGATGCCAGTTCAAGCGATGTTCGGACGGCGATGGAATATGACCTATGCACCACGCCCTCGTTTCGGGTGATGAGAAATCTCGGATGCAGTCGGCGATGTGATAAGAACACCGGCCAGTGCGAAACCGTCGCTCCAGCAGAGATGGATCGTGTGAGAAGTGCTGAGACCGTCAGTGGCCGAGTCATGGTGGACTATCCCTTTGGCTCCCAAAGCTCTTACAGTATCTCTAGGACGGCGCCACTTCGCAGAGACAACGCCGTTATTCGGACAACTATTCAGGTCACCCCTCCGCCTGGAAAAGATGCGGCAAAAGTATCTGAGACCCTGGCCAAATGGCAGACTTGTGTCCAGAGCTGGTATACAGAACAGGCGAGAGCAAGTGGTTACAGTGGTCTTTCTTTTCAGTTTCAATTTATCACCAACAATCAAGCGATACCGAACGGTCCGCCGCCAGTTTAGGTCAATATGCGAACATGTTATCACTCCACTTGTAATAATCGCGCCATTCAAGCAACTTGCTGCCCAGGCAATGCGCCAGTTTGTATGATGGGAGGCCATGTTCACGCTATGCAGGCCGACTCAGGGAATTTGATGGAAAACACAGATTGCAACGTTCTTAGACATGAAGTGGGGCACATGCTGGGACTTCCCGATGAATATCAGGCCGACTATTATCCCTTCAATGCTTTGGGTGAAAATAATTCCGTCATGAACGGGCCACAACCCGGAACCCCGCGACTTTATCCACGACATTTTTGGAGTATGCTGCATCCGAATAGCTGCAAGTAATTAGAATGGATAGGGGAGAAAATGTGGGCTCAATCCGTCCTTACCTTTCGTTCAT
>JAHFAA010000394.1:0-2575 GCA_023250775.1 Bdellovibrionales bacterium | reverse complement strand
ATCGGCAGCAATATTTGAAATGAAAGCGCTGAGATGGCCTGGGGCCCTTGTTTTCATATAAGCAAAAAAATGATTTATCCCAAACAGTCCCGACCAAGTGCAGATCACTGGAATTGCGATATAAGCAATCGGTTGACTGGATCTCAGGCAGAGAATGAGCAGGAGTACGGCCCCGACATTCCAAAGTCCGATTTCGCGCTGCCATCCTGATGAGTAATTCCACGATGTAACATCAGTCATTTTTTTTTGAAGGAAAATCTGCAGGATGACGGCCCAGGTTGAAAAACAGGCCCATGAGATCATGAGATAACGAAAATGTCTTTCTTGCGCTTCAAGCTGGTTAAACATTCCCAAAAAATATATTAACAAAGACGTTATGATCAGGACCGAAATTATCTCAGCAATTGATTAAAAATCTGGTTCTCAGCTATGCGACAGGTGTAATCGATCCTGCTCAGATTTAAGAACGTTTCATCAGTCATTCCGTTAAGATTATGCTGTATAATAGTAGAGTTGTTGATAACCTAAAAAATAAAGGTGCGAAGAAAATGGGAAAGCTCAATGACAAGATCGCGATCATCACTGGCGGGGCCTCTGGAATCGGCCTTGCTGTTGGAGAACAACTTGCCAAAAGAGGCGCAACCGTGATCCTTGCCGACATAAATGGGGCGCAAGCGGAAGCGGCAGCGCTCAAAATCAACTCCGCTGGCGGCAAGAGTGAGGCGGCGTGTGTGAACGTCTCAGATGCGGTCGCGGTCCAACAACTGGTGGATGGCGTGGCGGCACGGTACGGACGGCTCGACTACATGTTCAACAACGCCGGCATCAGCATGACGGGTGAGGCGCGGGACACGAACCTCGCCGACTGGGATCGGATCATAAAGGTTAATCTGAACGGGGTTGTGAATGGGATTCAGGCGGCATACCCGCTCATGATAAGACAAGGGCATGGGCATATCATCAACACCGGGTCAATCGCAGGGCTCGTTCCTTTTCCGCTCAATATGGTTTACAGCGCGACTAAACACGCAGTTGTCGCGCTCTCCGCTTCGCTGCGGACTGAGGCGGCGGGATTGGGAGTCAAGGTAAGCGTGGTCTGCCCGGGGTTCATCGACACTCCACTTAAGGACACGCTGACTTACCGGAACATGGACAAGGAGGAGGCCAAGAAGGCCCTTCCGTTTAAACTTCACCCGGTCGAGGGGTGTGCCACCGCGATCGTAAACGGCGTTCTTCGCAACAAGGCATTTATTGTGACACCACTTCATGCAAAATTACTGTGGTGGATTTATCGGTCTCTACCAGGTTTTTTCCTGTGGGCCAACACCATTGCCGCCGGGAAGAGCAGGAAGCTGCGGAAGGAAGATGGAAAGTCCCAGCTTCTACTTCCGAGTGGGGAGCGCTACACCTTCGATGCCATCTGTGCACAAAATAAAGGAACCTTGGAACAGATCTTCATGAGGGGGACAGCGCTTGACCTCAGGCAAACGAGCGGATGGCAATACAAAGGCAGCAACGTCTCCTTCGTATCCCTGATCTTACGCATCCGAAAATTTATAAAGGTTTTTCGGCCAGAGACAACCGCAGCTCCTGACGTTATCGACGGGTACAACTTCTGGGCGCGGCAGAATGGGCGCCTCGACAGACCGTGGGAACCATCATCGCCGAACAGGCACGGATTCTACAAAGTATATCGAGTGCAACCGAATGAGCAGGACAACAAGTTTCCTCACGCCATGCTTATTAATTACGGATTGGGGAATAACCCCTGGTATAACCCGTCAAGATTTCTCAGAGACTATATTGTCCAGGTCTACCCGGATAACCCCTGCCTTCTAATCGGGGGCGCTTTTTTTGCACTCGGTTCGATGAGAATTTTCGGAGGGTATTTCGTGATGGAGAGACTGCGAAAGGCGGACAAAGACCATGAAGAAGAAGCGCATGGCAAAAGCTGCATCCAAGGAAACTCATGACCCTAGTAAAGCTCTTCTAAAATGCGATCAAGCAAGCGAATATGTAAAATTTTAATGGCCTCTGCGTGGGCCTTGATCTGTCCTACGAGGAACGAAAGCTCGGCCTTAATGGTATAAAGTGGATCACTCTTTTCTTTTTCAAAAACATCCACCAGTGTTTGTACAATTGGTTTTGAGTAAAACTCAAGAGAGATTTCATTGCTTACGGCGGTACTTGCCACGCCAAAATTATGAGAGCCAATGATGCCATGATCATCATCGAAGAGCAGAACTTTCTCATGCAGATAAGAAAGGCCATCATTTCCTTGCCATTGATAAATATTTAAATTTCTTTGAGCCAGGTCTCTGCTTGTAAAAAGACCTGCAAGATATCCTTTGTTACTGATGAAGGCCGCCGTTTCAATACTATTGGTGATAACATCAATGCTTTTGCCTTGCTCTAATTGTTGCTGTAAAAACGCTTTGAATCGAGGAACTGGCAGAAGAAAATAATTATAAAACCGCATCTTTTTGAAATTAAATTTCATCACAGTATCGAGAATATCGTCGGGCAGATTCTTTCTTTCGATAGCATTATATTTCTTTTGATCTTGCATAATCAC
>JAHFAA010000393.1 GCA_023250775.1 Bdellovibrionales bacterium | reverse complement strand
TTTTGAGTCCTTTGAGGTCATCGAGGGTCGACTTAAACGCCTGGTTATTAAGTTCGGGCATGGTTCCACTGCCTGTCAAGGCCGAACGGATGGCATCTCTCTTGCTGGCATCAGCTGGTGGAATATTGGTCAGCACTCGGTCGACCAAGCGAGTATAGGCCACGTTCCAAGTTCCTGCGCTATCGCAAAAGTCACGCAAAGGCATAGCTGAACTAGAACCTGAGCCGGCACTTCCGGCGGTTTTCTCATTATTAAATTGCGCGCAAAGATTGCTGTACTCATTTAAGTTGGCGCTCACTGAAGCATCCAGGCTGGCGACGATTCGGGCGGCCTCGCCTTGCAGCTTGGAAGGGGAGAAGTCACCGGAACATCCCGCTGCTGGATTTGAGTTTCGAAGGTTGTCGTACTTGTAGCAGAACTCGCCAACCTTGGCATCAGAGTCGGCCTGCGCCTTGGCCCCAGCGGCATTGTCGGCGGCCACTTTAGTACGCAGGGCCTTGGCGGCACTGTCGCAGGTAGTTTTGAGAGTGTTCCAGTCTGCCTTATTTTTTTCCAGTGCGGCCTTTTGCTCGTTTTTGTAGGCGTCGATGGTCGAGGCCACTTTATCTTTTTGAAGTTTAAGTTGATCCCTGAGTGCTGTTAGTTTCTCTGGGAGATCTTTCGAGAGGTAACCTAATTCGAGATCATCACCGCCCATCAATTTTACACCAAAAGCCGAATCGACCATTTTTGGCATACCGACAAAGAGGTCATCTTTTAACTCATAGTTGGCACCGGGAAAAAAACCTTTTAAAAATTGTTGATCTTGCAGAACTTGGGCCTTAATTTGGGTCAGAACTCCCTCTTGGCGAGCGATCAAGGATTTAATATTTTTATTGTAGTTGTCGGCCTTGGCCTGAAGTTTGGTTTCCTTTTCCTTCACCTGCTGCTCCACTTTTGCGTAGCATTTTTGAATGTTGTCAGCGCAACGAACGGCGGTGTTAATACAAAAATTGTTGTTAGTTTCTGGCTTTAATGTGGGCTCACCACATTGCCCGGTTCGGCTTGTCGCGGTTTCTCCACAGTTTAAAACTTTGTCTTTGATGGTGCCGATCATCTTATCGATGAAATTTGCTTCGAGCTTCTTGGCATCTTCAAGGTATCGTTGCGCCCTTTCAACTTTATCCTTCTGACTGCTGGCCCCGTTTAAGGCAGTACCACCGGTTTGGCCGGTAGAGAAAGTTTGATCTTGTGAATACATTTGTTCGCAATTGGCAATCTGAGTTTGATAAAGGTTGTAAGGGGAGAGCGATTGCTTCTTGGCCGACGAATCGACAAAATCAACCTTAATTGTTCCACCATACTGTGCTTCCAGGGCCTTGATTTGCGCCAGCTTGTCTTGAATAAAAGCATCGGTTGAAAGAATATTGGTCAAAGCTGTTTTGAAATCACTGAGAGTCGTTCCTGCTTCATTATTGGTCATACGTAGACCAGACAAGATTTGGTCTGGCGTGAGGGCGACACCGGTTGAGTTGGAACCGTTGACACAACCATTGATAAATTTCTTTTTAAAGAAACTTTTGGCACCGTTGGCAAAACCTTTAATATTTTCTTGAAAATGATTATCCATCGGGGGAATTTTGAATTCATCTCCCACAACGGCCCTTAACTCATCCTCAATTTTCTTCAGTTTTCCCTTGAAGCTGGCGACTTCCTGGCTGGCCGTTTCACTCACTCCTTGAAAGTTGGTGAGGCCACCGCGAAGACTTTTGGAAAGACCACCGTTGAGATTTTCGGTCCAGTCTCCTACGCCTTGTGCTTTAATATCTTCAATCATTCGGTTCATCTGTGTTTCGAGATGTTGCTTTAAGACCGGAATGTCACGTTGTAAATTGGCGGCGGTGGTGCGCAGACCTTGTTCTCCTTCTTTACCGGGCGTGTTGAAAACATCACGCAGACCACGCAGGCCACCCGTGCTTGCGCCGCTGATCATTTTATCGCTCAAAACTTCTGAGCAAGCGGGGTCTTTGAATTGATTCATGAAATTGGTTGAACGATTGGTGTTGTTCATGGTGCGCTTGTCTGTTGCCCCATTTAAGTCGTCGTGGAGATCGTTCATATCGCTGATCAGTGATTTATTTTGATCGCGGAAAAGCTGAGTCTCTTTTTTCAGACGAGTGATGGTGGCAGTCAGTGAGTTGATCTTGTCGTTGATTTGAGAATCAACCTGCTTTTTCGATTCTTCGATACACTGAATCCCCACAGGCATCGGTGAATTTTGGGCGGGTGAAAGGAGCTGATCATAAAATTGATTATAATTGCTGGCCATGCTGCCGAGAGCTTCCGCCATTTGTAATGAAGGCAGATCGCTGACGTTGGAGCAGGCATTGACCGGGAAATTGGGATCAGCTTGGGCCAGACGGCATTGAGGAAAATAACGTGCTGGAATAATTTTCGGTTGCAAGAGACTCATCATGGCGGCGGCCCGTTGTGCAGCTTGTGCCGCCTGCATCGATTGCATAAACTGATTGCCAAAGCCAGTGATGGCACCCATGGCGGTTCTTGCCCAGGCCGAGTTATCAGGTGCTGGATTGCCATTGTTGCCTGTGGTTTGCGCACGCAACTCAGCTGGACCTGCTGTGACAAGTAGGCCGAAGATGGTGGCAAGGGTCAAACCCTTGTGCATGAAGGCCATAAATTGCGTCAGCATTTTGGGCATTTTCCTCATTTGTTTTTTAGTCATTTGGGCCATAGTAATACCTTTATTTAAGCAGACTTCTGCGATTCTTATCGGCCTTTTTATGGCCAGTCTTAAGGCCATCTTTGGAGGCAGCTGAAAGGGGGCATTCCCTCCCCCTGCCAAAAGGCCCTTTACTCTATTGTAAAATCCGACCATTAAGGTCTCCAAAGAACTTCTGCACGGGAGGCCATTTTCCTTCGAGTGCTGTCTGGAAAATGTGCTAACATATTGAAAAAACATAGCAGTTTAGGCTGGTTTTGAATTCTGGTCTCAAGCTGAGATTTTTTGAAATTGCCACACTTTTCGGGCATTGTGTCCCAGGCGAGGTACATGAAAGGGTATTGGAAAGATCGTGCAATTGGTGGCCTTTCTTTCGCTGGGGATTTCGCCCTTGGGGCCTTCATTTTTGCCTTTTTAGTGGGGCAATCCTACCAGCTTTTTGCGGAAGTTTTGGGCCTTATTGAGGCCCTGACAGGCCAGTTTCGGATCAATGCTTTAGGCGCCCATTGTTTTGTTATTTACGCTCTTACCCTCACGTTGCGCGCCCTTTTTGCATTGTTTTTGGGGAGAAGTCCGGGTGATATGGCCGTCGGGCGCGTGGCCTTTCGAGGCATCCGCGAGCGTTTGCGCTCTGCCAGTCTCAATTTGCTTTTGATCATTTGTCCTCCCTTGTGTTTGCTGCCTGATCCTCGTCGGCGCCTGTCCTTTTCCTGGAGTTTTTCGCTGCTCTTGGTGATGGTTGGTGTGCTGTGGCCATGGCCTATGCTGTGGTCTCTGTCCAAGGGAGTGAAACTGAAGAGCGTGCTGGTGTCGCGTGAGTTGCAGCTGGATGTGAATAAGGGCAATTTCAGTCAGTCCGTGGTGTTTGAATCGCAACTTTTCGGCCTAGAGGCCTTGAGTGAAAACCCCGAAACTTTGGCGATGTTTCCCTGTCCGCAACTTTTTGACGGTGGAGTGGGCAAGGGAGTGCCCACTATGTGCTTTTATGATTTGGCCTCAAACCAATGGCTGACTTTATCCATGCCGGAGCTGTTTACTATGCAAGCGCCCTTGGCCCGCTATCTTGAATTTTCTCGCCTCTTTACCTCTTTTGGTCCTTCAAATATTCCAGACCTCACCCGTGAGGCGATGGAGCTCGGGCCTTATGACGGAATAAAAAGTGCTCTGGCCCACGGTCCGTTTCT
>JAHFAA010000392.1 GCA_023250775.1 Bdellovibrionales bacterium | reverse complement strand
CCGCTAATTTCTATGCAGAGGCGATAAAGATAGTTCCGTGGTGGGCCGCCGGCCATTTTAATCGCGCCTTGGTGCTGGGAGAAAACCACGATTATGAAGAGGCCATGCATGAGATGAAGTATTATCAGCAACTCTTGCCAAATTCGCCAAATGCCCGCGAGGTGCAAAATAAAATATACGAGTGGGAAAGGCTAAAATCTAAACATGAATAGGTCTGTGATGAAATATCTACTCGCATGCTGCATTTGTTGTGCATTGTTTTCAGGCGTTCAAGCTTGGGCCATCTGGTGTGGAACGTCGGAATGTACCAGTTGTGGCAGTCATGGCTGGAGCAAGCGTGAGGAGTGTAAATATTCCAGCGAGTCAGCTTGCAGAAGTGACATCGCCAGGATCAAGCAAGAAATGAATATTTCTGGGGCGGTTTTCAGTTGTTATGAACAAGGCCAAAGTAATTCGAATTCTTCCACCGGAAATCCTGTTGGAGATGCAGTGACGGGTGCCATAACCGGTAATCAGCAACAGTTTGCCACAGGTGTGGGCGGAATGATCGGAAATGCCATTGTTAATTCTTTCCGCGGAAACTCAAAAGAAGCATCCGCTCCCAAGGCCGTGCCGCCGACTTTGACTGCCGAACAAAAACGCCAGGCGATGGAGCGCGCAATCCGAGATGAAGAGGCGCGACAAAGACTTCTTGGTTCGCTTAAGGGCATGGATGCTGCTCCTCAACTCAGCTTGATGGGAGTGGGTGATGCTCCGAATTTACAACCGATCTCTGAAGATTCGACGCCCAAGCTTTTGCGCGACGGTACTTCCGAATCAGGCGCCAAAGGCCATCGCATTGTGAACTGCGAAGAGATGAAAAAAACTCGTGATCGATTGGATAAAGGTTTGCCCCAGCAGCGTGAGACCATCGCGCGCACAGAACAACAGCTTGCGAGCGCCAAGGAAGAGGGGGCAAAAGCTTGGGGCGAACTTACCAAAACGGCCCAAGAGGCCGTGGTCAAAGAGGCCAAAGAGTTTGCTTTTGAAACCCTTCGCACGACAGGAAAAGTGCGCAAGCGTCTGGAGAAACTCAAACTCACCAGAAAGATCGATGACAAGACCGTGCGAAATTTGTCCGTCTCGCTCGAGGCCCTCGACAAAGGCGCCGAAGGCGTGAAGAAACTCAAACAGTCTGGCGCGGCTGGAGCGCAATACGGTGTGGATCACTTTGATGCCGAACTGGGACACTCCACCACCTCACTTTGGAATGAGATCAAGTCGGCCAATAAGCTGTTCGTCGAAAGTGGCGTGGCCGAAGAGTTAGGAGAAAATTTATCAAAAGGTTTAGGCCCGCTCGGCCCCACGGGATTTCGATTACTCAAGGCCGGCATAGAGGGAACGGCGCAAGCTGGGCAGGTGAGTTTGAGCTCGTGGGAGAGAGAACAGGCCCAAGCGGCACTTCAAACGATGCGTGAGCAATTGCATAACGTTGAGTCGCGAATCTCTGAGCTTGATCAGGATATCGCCGAGAACTGTAGCGCCAATTCGGCCCGCCATTGACAACGAAAGACGTGGGAATTTAGCATATTATTTTATTCATATAAGGAGCATTTATGGCCAAAGCTAAAAAAATGGAACCAATTCTCGTCAGTAGCAAAGTGAAAGCGATTCTAAAAAAACACGGATGCAATACGGCCAGTGATGCTTTGAATGGATTAAATGGCTGGGCCTATTGGTTGCTTGAGCAAGCGGCGAAAAGAGCAAAGGCCAATGGTCGCAAAACGGTTCGCGCTCATGATTTCATTTTGATGTAGTCTTTTTGACACTATCAAAAGATATAAAGCGTCGACAAAAAGTAAGACTGACACTTTTAGATGTAAGAATTCATTTGTGTAGTGCCGTTCTTTGATGAACTCTGGCCAAGGCCCAGGTTGCCCCCTAAGTTGTTGGCGAAAACGACAACCGGGGGGATTTATGTTTAAGATTTTCTTTTTAACTGGTCTCTATTTGAATTTGATCTCAGGCCTGGCCCTGGCCTCTCAAAAAACTATTGATTACACCGGGCAAAGTGCTGATGTTGCCGAGCTTTCTTCCACTGAATCACATACCGAATACACCTACGAAACGGTCATAAGAACTTGCTCGCGTCAGGTTCCCGATGGATATGAAACGATTTGCCATAAAAGAATCGAAGAAAAACGCCGCATTTGCCGCATGATTGATGGCCGCGCTGTCTGCACTGACGAAGGATCAGACTCTGATGATCGAGATGATGACCACAATTCTCAACCGAGCTGCTATGATCGGCAAACTTATCGGACGGAATATTATTCGTGTGAGGAAGTGATTTCTCATCCCTACGATGTTTTTGATTACAATACTGACGGCAAAGTGACGCTCAAATTTGCAGCATGGCCGGCAGAAGTAAATCCTTCGAAGGCCCTCGTCACGCTTAGCTTAAGCAATGCAGGCTCGTTAAGCGCCCAAGCTGAGGCCATCGGACAGTCACCTGTCTTTATTTTTGGAAGGTGGAGTGATGAAGTCAGAGGCGGCTCTGGTGCGTCCCGTACCGTTGCGGCCACGTTGAATGTTTCTTTCCAAGATGCTGCGAAAATATTATCTCCACTTCAATCTGTTGTGAGCGACATTGTTTTAGGTCAACAGGAACTTACCTTTTTGGTTGATGCCGGTGTCAGCGCCAACGACTATGAGTTGTCCTTCAACGTCAAAAAAGTTCGCTGGTTTATTTTGAAAGACAAGGAAATCATCAACACGACTCTTAATTCATCACAATTTAAAATTGAAGAGCTCGGCCACAAATGGAGGATTCATATTCCCCTTCTTGCCCTTGCTAAATTTGAAGTTAAAGATAAATATCGTTTTGAATTCAATATGCAACTGGCGACAGAAATTAAGGCGCGACTTTTAAATGAGCAGCAACTTCCAACGGTGAAGAGCAAAAGTAAGTTTAAGGCACGTTTTGAGTAGCTTCTTTTGAAAATTTTTATGCCATTCACCTTCTGAATTAGAGACCAGTTGGTGATTGGCATGTTCTTTGGGCATATCCTTTTAAAATACTAAGGTACTCTAGCATAAAATGGACCTGTTACCCAGTTGCCACTATAATGAGCAAAAGGATGGCCTATGATTACCGAAGAATTTATCAAAGAAATGCCCAAGAGCGATCTTCATCTTCACCTCGATGGCTCACTTCGTTTGAGTACCCTGATTGAGCTTGCCAAAAAAGATAAAGTCGAGCTTCCCTCCTACACAGAGGAAGGACTGCGCGAGCTTGTCTTCAAAGATAAATATGCAAACCTCGGCGAGTATCTGCATGGATTCATGTACACCTGCAGCGTTCTTCACAAGGCCGAGAATCTCGAACGAGTCGCCTACGAGCTTGCGGTTGATAATCAAAAAGAAGGTGTCCGTTATATTGAAATCCGCTACGCACCTCAACTGCATGTTGATAATCACGACATGACGATGAAAGTTGTCATGGAGTCAGTGAATAAAGGCCTGGCCCGTGCCCAGGCGGAATTTAACTCACGCAAAGAAGTTCAAAACAAAGAAGAACCTCCTTTTCGCTACGGCATCATTGCCTGTGCCATGAGAATGTTCGGCCAGAGCTTTTCTCCCTACTACAACAATCTTTTTTCCGTGCACCGTTACTCCGAGCCCATGGAAGTTATTAAGATGGGTGCCTTGGAGCTGGCCAAGGCCATGGTTAAAATTCGCGATGAGCAGGGGATTCCGATCATGGGCTTTGACCTGGCAGGGCAGGAGGCCGGCTATCCTGCTTCCGATTTTGTCACCGCCTACGACTATGCTCACAAAAACTTTATGCACAAAACGGTTCACGCCGGAGAGGCCTATGGTGCCGAAAGTATTTTTGAGGCGATTACCTCTTTGCATGCAGACAGACTTGGGC
>JAHFAA010000391.1 GCA_023250775.1 Bdellovibrionales bacterium | reverse complement strand
CCCGTGAAGATTTTGAACGGACCTATTTCACCCAGGTTTTGGCCGCGGCCAAAAACAATATGAATCAAGCGGCCCATTTTGCGGGACTTCACCGTTCGAGTCTCTACGAGAAACTGACCCGTCTAAAAATTCATTTGGAAGACAAATAAGAATTAGTGTCTGGTTGTAACTTGCGGCAAAGTTAGACCGTATTCACCATTATTTTGAGAACGGTTGACGCCGGTGGCATTCCTAATCCCTGAAACAGTGTAAGTCACTTTCCAAGGTCTGGAATTGGGAGCAATTTCCTGGGCCAGCTGCTTGTTAATTTCCGAGTGATCTTGAGTATCTTTTAATTCCTGCAAAATTTCACTGGCATTAATATTCTCGGGCGCCAAATAGTACACTTCAAAATCATAAGATTTGACCGTGGCATCTTCAGTTGGAACAGAGAGGCCGATCTCCGCGCTGATCGCCATACCTTCAGAATTCTGATTGGCGACAGTGTAGGTACGCTCCTCATCATTTTTGACAGAAAATTTTATCGCGGCGGGACTGCTGTACGAGCCAAGTCCGCCGCCTAGTTCTGCCGTGACCGTTTCTGAATCCTGCTTGGTAAAACGATTGGTCACCGTCATATCGAATTGGGTGGTTAAATCCAAAATGTTGTTGAAAGTGTAAGAAAGATAATTGTGCCCCGGTGCCAAGAGAGTTGCTCTATCAGCAAGAGTGCGACGACGTTGAAGTGAGGCATAGCTTTCTATTTGTCCCACGACGATGCTGTAAGGATATTTGGCAGGATTGATTTGTTTGGCAATCATCTCATAAGGGCGAATCAACGGTCGGTAATTCGTTTTGGCGATAGAGTAAAGTTGTGGCCCGTCTTCCAAGACCCTGTCATTTTCGTCTTTAAAAACGTAGCGGTAGGCCTTCAGGTCGTATTTTAAAAAAATCAGTTTTCCGATTGGCTTCATAATTAATTTATTATTGGCGCGCTGGGCGTGTTGAATTTCATTAATGAAGCTTTTCTTAATCGTCGCGGTGGTTTCAACGAAATTCTCTTTCATCAACTTTGAGGTGAATTGCCCCATGGCCGACAAAGTAATCGGAATGGCGGTTGGGATGGTGGCCCCGGCCTGAACCAGATGTGTGGTGGTATGTATATTGGCCCTGGCCTCACTCGTGGTAAAGGTCATGGTCTGATCCACGGTGGTTTTTATCCAGCGAGAAAGTTGCCTTGCCCCATCCAAAACGAAATCGGCGGGCATGACTCTAAATGAAGACAAAATATTTTCCAGAGGAACTGGGGGCGGTCCTTCGATAATTCCAATCAGCTCCATTTTTTCCTGAGAGGTCGGGATGGAGTTCAGAGGTACCGCAACCGCTTTCCCACCGTAGGTGGCATGAAGAAGTGAGGTCGGGTTGGCAAAAAAATCAGCCGCTTTTGGATAGGAGAAATTGACCAGAAGACAATCGCGTTCAGCATGACAATCCAAAGGCATTTGAAAAAGATCAAAGTTTTTGTCTTCTTTGGTGTTATCGAAGGCGCGCGTAAAACCTTTATGCTCATCAAGCAAACTGGGATAAGCATTTGCCACATTAATTTCCGCTTTAGATTTTTCCCCATTCTTCGTTACATAATAAACCATCACCTTGCCGCTCAAAGGGGCCTTGAGCTCATAGGAGGTGATCGCACTCGGGGCGGAAAAGAATTTGAGTTCAGAAGCACCGTATGACAACTGGCCATTTAAAAGTGCCATCAAATCCAGCTTGAACCAAGAGAACTGTTCGCCCGTGGGCAACATGGCATAAAGAGTGGCCTTACCTTGCGCCAAACTCATGGCCGCTTTAATCGGATAATGACGATCGATGGTCAGTCCCAGATTAAAGCTCAAAGATTTTTTGTCGGGAGTAAAGAGGCGCAACGTCCCTTGATAGGCATAAAGCAAATAAGATTTTCCGTTAAACTCGAAGGCCTGGAAGGAATCGGCCAAAACGGCATTGCCTTCTTTTGTTTTTAAAGTTTCGTTGGCACTCCAATCATTGGTTTGGGGAAAATCTCCGGGCACTTTTTTGTAGGAAGTTTTTTTGACAACTTCAGGATTCACATTTTGGGCATAAAAAACATCCAGCTGCTCGGGCAAAATGCTCACGCTGATGTCTTTGGAAGCAACTTTTTCGCGGGCAAAGGGAAAGCCGAAGCCATCGCAATACATCAGCCCGATCAAAGTTTGATTTTGGTACCAATTAAAGGTCACTGAACTGCCATTTTCCTGACGCAGTTTTTTAATGTCATGATTGAAATAAAGATCATCGCCACAGCGATAAAAAAGAAACATGTGATCGGCATAGGGAACCATGGTGATATTTTTCATATCCCGGTTGCCACTGACCGCAAACACTTCATGCGCATTAAGCAGGCAAAACGCCAGCAACAAAAGAAATGTTCTGAAGTGTCTTTTATTCATACCCCTACCTATGCCAGAGCAGGCGGAGTGTAGCTTTTTCACTCAAAAAAGATACGGGGAAGGTAATTTTTATAACACCATAGGGTTGTATAACTATTGAGAATTTAATAGCATAGGGCTTCATCATTATAGAGGGTACTATGAATAAATTTGAAGTCTTAAACAAAAGAAGTAGTGGAAAATGTGAATTGTGTTCATCCACCAGTGGCCTCGAAGTCTATGAGTCCACTCCCTTTGATGGAACACCCGATAAGGCCCTTTTGTTGTGTCATGTTTGCAAAGAACAAATTCAACATCCGGAAAAAATGGATGCTAATCACTGGCGCTGTTTAAATGAAACTGTCTGGAGTGAAGTCCTTGCGGTCAAGGTCATGACCTGGCGTCTTCTGAAAAATTTAAGCAAAGAGCTTTGGGCCCAGGATTTGTTGGAGCAACTCTATCTTGAGGACGAAGATTTAGCTTGGGCACAAAGTGGCATGGAAGAAGAATCAAATAATGATCAGCAAACGGCAGCAACAAAAGATAGCAATGGGGCCGTGCTTGTGGATGGAGACTCCGTCACTCTGATTAAAGACCTGGATGTTAAGGGTGCCAATTTCACCGCAAAACGTGGAACGTTGGTGAAAAATATCTCCCTAACCTCCAACCCTGAACAAATTGAAGGCCGTGTTAATGGAACCCAAATCGTTTTGTTAACCCGTTTCTTAAAAAAGGCCTGATCTAATCCGCCGTTTTGGGATTAAAAAAGAATAAGATCATTAAGCAAAGCAAAGCTCCGGCAGCACCATAGAGAAAGGTGGCATAGGGCCCGATCTTGTCCCATAAAAGTCCGCCAACCATACTTGCAAATAATGTCGCAATACCGGTAAATGTTCCTAGATAACCAACCGCCGTCGCCTTTCTATCTTCGCTTAATAGATCTATGGCAAATGCCTTACCGACTCCTTCTGTGGCCGCCATATAACAACCATAGCTGGCAAAAAGAATCCAAAAATAAATTTCCGATGTGGCGAACATAAAACTGAGATAAACAAAAGAAAAAAACAGCAGTCCGGACATTAAGACATTTTTTCTACCGATCCTATCAGAAAGTCCCCCCAGGTATGGGCTTGAAAGCGCATACACAAGATTATAACAGCAATACATCAAAATTGTTTTTGAAAGACCAATTCCTGCCGCTTTAACTTTTAGCAATAAGAAAACGTCACTGGAGTTCGTTAACGAAAATAATGTCCATGCAACCAAATAGTGACGAAAATTTTTGGGCAGTTTCGACATCGGCCCCCATTCAATCTTCGCTTGCGCTTTTTTAACTTCAGTGACGTTCTCATCCTTAATCCTCAAGGAAATCAAAACAGCAAAGAATCCGGGAATGAAGGCCCAATAATAAATAGGGCGCAAACTCGAAGTGTAATGCAAATAGACAATCGCAATAAGAGGTCCAACTGCAGCACCGAGTGTGTCCATCAGC
>JAHFAA010000390.1 GCA_023250775.1 Bdellovibrionales bacterium | reverse complement strand
AAAACCCTTTGGGGGCAAAGCGTTTATGTGGTTGGCGATCATCCTTACTTGGGAAACAATGACCCGGCCCTGGCCCTCAAACTGGCACCCAATGGATACCCGACTTGGTCGATCAAGGTTGAGATCAACGGCGCCGCTCCAATTCACTATCGCTATTTGGTGAAAGACGACGGGCCTGGTACGCAAGGCCAGCCAAATTGGATTAGTGATTGGCAGCAATCTGAATTTACCATTGCCGCACCTGTTTACTCACTCCAGACCATCTCGGCCTTTCCTTCAAAATTTCTCACCCGCCCTCGAGAGCTTTATATTTTCGCTCCCAAGGAAATATCCGAGACGAAAAAAATTCGTCTGCTCTATTTCCACGACGGACAAAATCTTTTTACCAAAACCGCTACCGCCCCAAGCAGTCTGGAAATGGAAAAATGGCTTCCCGTGCTGGCGCAATCATTCCCGCAAGAGCAAATCATCTTGATCGGCATTGGCAACACCGCCGACCGAATGCGCGAATACATGCCTCCCTATTCTGATGGCCCGGAAGGTAAGGGCATTGGCAATTTGTATGGTCGCTTTTTGGTGGAAGAACTCATTCCCTATATCGAGCATGACTATCTCAAGCTGACAAACCTCCCGGAGCGAACGCTGGGTGGAGCATCGCTCGGTGGTCTGATTTCAGTTTATGTGGTGGCCAATTATCCGGAAACTTTTACCAATGCCATTTCGCTCAGCGGTTCTTTTGAATTTGCCGAACTGGTTCAGGACTTAAACAAGCTCATCCCTGACAAGCAAAAAATCTATCTCGACAGTGGCACCGCCGGCCCTGGTAACGACAATTATTATGACAACTATTTTATGCGCGATAAATTTTTAGAAATGGGCTGGGTGTATGGTGGCAATCTTCTGCACGTTATCGGAAACGGCCAGCAACACAACGAGACCGCCTGGCGACAACGCCTACCCAATGCTCTCCTCTGGGTCTTGCAAAAAAATTAAATCGAAAAATTGTAGCTGATGGTAAAGATGTGATCCATATTGGAGCTCGGAAGTCCTAGCAGCCTTTTTTGTAAGATGTCCCAGGTATACACGTTCTGATATCCCAAGGTGACATTGTCACTAGGATTGTAGCCGACGCTAAAATCATTACTCAAACGGCAATCTCTCCAATCAATCACCTTGTTGGCAAAATCGTGGGATGGACGATACCAAAAGGTATTCGCCACTACAAAATTTGGAGAGGGAACCCACTTAAAGCCAAAGCGAAAAGAATGACGAGCGCGCTGAAACTTTTTCTCCTGGACCTCTTCGGTATAACTATAAATAGGGCTCCCAAAACTGTCTATTCCAGTCTGGGTGGTATGCACTGTTGGAACTTCATTGAGTTCATATTCTAAAATAGGAGTATAGCTCAAAGACAAATCTTGAATCTTGTCATTATTATAAATATCGTATTTCAAACCGAAGGGCGCAATATTCCAGCGGTAGCGCACAGGATAGATCGCCCCGTCTCGCTCGCGTTGAAAAGTAAAAAAACTAAAAAAGGAAAAGTGATCCGTGATCTTGTTGATATCAAAGTTAAGTCCGGCATCATAGCTGGAGGATGTGGCAATTCCTGTCGCCCCGGGAGTGAAATTGGAAGGACGACTACGCCGATTGGTATAGACATAGTGAGCGGCCAAGTTCTTTTTTCCCCAATCTGCCGACTGAATATTTGTTCCGTAAGAAATTTCTCGCGCCTCATTGACAGTCGAGAATTTAACCGGTGCCGCAGAGACCTGAACATTGAGATACTTTCGTCCCCCTTCCTCTTGAAAGGCGTCAGAGTCAACTGATTTGTCGCTGGGATTCAAGGCGAGAGATCCCTCAGGATTGGAAATAGGAATTTCTTCATTGTCTTCACGAGATGATTCTTTATAGCCCAATTTCAATCGTGGTGCCGGCTCAGGTTTATCTGGAGGTGCTTGCGCCATCAGCTCTTTTTTAAGCTCATCGACACGCACTTCCTCCGCCGCGTTCTTCACGCGAAAAGGCACAAGGCGAGGCGCTAAACGTCTTGCCTTCATATCGGCCTTCTCCGTGAATGGCCTCTCACTAATAATTTGATAGATAAGCCAGATTGATCGATGGGTATCAACCTGTACCGCATAGGCACGGGCAACAAATTTATCATTATAAAAAAGTTGTAGATGTTCGTTTTTTGCAACATCATCTGCCAGACCGCGATTTAAGAGCGCGAGTTTTTCTTCTGGCAAATAGCCCAGCGCCTTGATCTCCAACTTTTCATTGATTCCGAGAGCAAACACACAGGTGCTCATGAGCAGCATGGCCACTAAGGTCATATGACCCACAGAGCGAATAGTCGAAATACTGAACCTCATAGATCTAATTATGCCTGGGGTCGTGACGCTTGAATCGGCGGAAAAAATTGCATGCTGGTTTAGGCAACGAGGCGTTCTTGAGTAATTTTCTCACTTGGTCCTACGAGCGAGGTCGAAGGCAAACTCCTGCTCTTGCGCGCGGCCTCGGACCACAGAATATATAGATCAAAATCGCAAGCCCCCGGTGCCTGCTCTAACATCGCAAAGGTCCACTCGGCACCATCAGGACGTGACGCTGCCATCTGCTCATAGACTAAGAAACGTTTGCTCGGACTTGGATGAGAACTCAAGGCCCACAGCACACGAGAAACTTCCCCTTCGGGCAAACTGGCAAGACATTCCACCAACCAGCTATTGGCACGTGGCTCACCCAACTTAAGAAGTGAGAGTAAAACTCGATGATTTTTAAAATTCAAATCTTGGGCAACATTGAGAACAAAGGGGATAAAATCCTTCAACATTAGTTCACCGGCAATGTCACAAACCAAAATACGATCGTCTATGTTGGGAGAAGTTAAAAAACTTTCAAAACTTTCCCGCGCCTTCTGGCCAAACTGTTTGTGATAAAAAAGCGTCACGATGGCCGAGGCCTGAACCTTTCGTGGATAGGGTGCATCCAAATAAGGCGCTACGTAGCTGGCAAGTTCTGGACGATTTTTGCGCTTTATCACTTCGCCGAAAAGATGAAGATAGATTGTTAAGGCCTCCGGATGTTCTCGATTACTGGCGATCAGCTCGAGCAAAGAGGCCAGGACCTCGCGCTCCATTCTCTCCGCGTAGACATGAAATAATTCGCCAGTCCAATAGGAGGTCCTCACCTGCTCATGCATGTGGGACTTAATTTCTTTGCTGAAAAATAAATCCACTTCCAAAGAATTAAAATTCAACAGGGCCGAGGCAATGGCGACTTTGACATCCTCTTCCGAGTACTGATGGAAGGCGTTCATCAGTGCCGTCATGGTTCGCGTTCCTGGCATCTTTCCCAGACACTGGCCAAGGGCACGGGCCATCATGCGAGGCGGATGTTGTTCCAGTAGATTGATGAGAGCATTGGCATGTTTTGAGGCCTCACGGTCGGCCAGAAGATGGGTGGCACGCGCGCCGGAAAATAGATCAAGATTGAGAATATTGGAAATTTGAAATTCGTTGAATTTTTCCAGCAAGATTTTTCGACACCAAAATCCGGCCAAGGCCAAGGCCACGCCGCAAAACCATAAAATGATATGAGGAACAGGGCCATAAATCGTCAGTGTTGAATAGAGGCCAACAAAAATGAAGGCCGGGCCTAAGGCCCATTTTTCATGATGCTCTTTGAGCGCGGCACGCAGCTTGTAGGGAATTCCTCCCTCAAATTGGGCAAAGGCGGGATTCATAAGTAAGTGTTGAGTCAGTTTACGGATGACACCTGTTCCAATCAAAACCCACGGCTGACCTTTGACCACCAGAACAAGCATCGACACAATTTGCAAACTCAAAAATATTTTAATCCCCATACTCCAAGGACGGGATTTGAGTTTTGCTCGGGCCGAAATGGTAAAGTAGTGAACG
>JAHFAA010000389.1 GCA_023250775.1 Bdellovibrionales bacterium | reverse complement strand
TCTAGCGATTATAGCAATCAGCTTCCACTTTTTTGATGATCAATTAAAATTTAGGATTTATTTGTTAAAGAACCTACCTAAAATCGCAATGCATCCCGATTTGGAACCTGGAACCTCTTTCGAACCTCTTTCTCTTTCATTTTACTCAGATTTTGAAATTATAAAGAAAAATCTTTCGATTTATTTTTTTTGCATAATTTAAGACTTTGGTGGTCGATGTGTGCCCAGTAAAATCCACATATTTTTTTTCCTTCATCTTCTGTAGGCCCGCTTGATATAGCATTTTGGATATACCATTGCCTTGAAATTTTGGATGAACCCAAATTGTACCAATGTGGCCATTGCTTCCTACGCCCATCACCGCGAGAGCACCAATAATTTTATTTTTACTTTTGACAGCGACGACCATCTTTGCTTTTAACCATTGGCGATAATGTTTTATACACTCGGCCTCTTTTTTCTTGCTCCACTTTCCAACACAAGAAGTGGCTTCGCTTTGATGAGCGGCCTTCTCTCCTTGTACTAATTCAGAAATTGATCGCTTTGACGGAATTATTACAATAAACTCAGGCGAATTATCAGGCACTTTCAATCTGCTAAGCACATCATCGACTTTGCCAACTAAGTTATAACTCCAAGGATTGTATCCCAAAGATTCCATGATCTTTAGCATCGGCAAATCAGATGCAAGAACAGAAATGAAAAGTGGTAATTTCTTTGTTGAATCAAATGATTTAATTTGCTTGATTTCATGTTTAACCGATTCTGCACTTACACCCTTGGCAAAAATAAAAGTGTTACACATAATGATTTTTTCACCAAAATGAGTATCACACACAGCGATTACCATTTTGGTAACATCATGACCTTTTAATTCAAAGTTTTTATAATTACTTTCACTATTCAACACAGAGAGACAATATCTTTTTATTTCCTTTCCCTTTTTTTTGGTGAATTTTTTTTGCGTAAAATACTGTTTTCTTGCCTGATTTATGTCCCTTATGTACGCATCAAGTAGGATGTTATTTAGATTGGGTTTCATACGCTGCTCTCAGTTAATAAGTTCACAAACAATCCTATTCGATTTATTTGCAAAATTATACTGCTAATCATGCATGCTGAATTTCACGAAGAAGTGTAGGACAAATTGAGTACACATTTTCTCCCCTATAAATATCATTATAGGGGAGAATTTAGTTGGAATAAATAAAGGCTTGGCCGAAGGTAGCGCAGCTAAATTTTGCGGGATTTTTGGCTGTGCATAGTGAAGTATCAACTTGCCTGCGCTTTGGAAAAATGAAAGATTATTGTAGAAAATGGCCCCTAATGAAGCATTGCAGGCGGTACAAGATGAAAAGGAAATTATCCTCCATTGAAATGTTTCCCATCGGTTTTGTGCGTTCAACTCGAGTAGAACTTGAAGATGACAACTGGGATCAGGAGAATGTGCGAATTGAACTTGATCTTGAACAATTTAGCGAAGAGGCGCTGACCGGTCTTTCCGATTTCTCTCATGTCGAAGTTTTATTCTACATGGATCAAGTCATACCTGAGAAAATTGAAAAATCCGCACGCCGCCCGCGCAACAATCCACGTTGGCCGTTGGTGGGAATATTTTCTCAGCGTGGGAAAAATCGCCCCAATCAAATTGGCCTTACTATTTGTAAATTGAAACGCGTCGAAGGAGCAGTACTATACCTTGAAGGGTTGGATGCCGTGAATGGTACACCCGTGTTGGACATTAAACCTTGGATGGAAGAATACGCACCACGAGGAGAGGTATTTCAACCTAGCTGGGTTTCTGAAATGATGAAAAGCTACTGGAAAAAATAATCGGAACTAAGGTAAGGACGGATTGAGCACACATTTCTTTTACCTTATGGTTTTTCGTCTGTAAGCTTTAGTTCGCAGCGAGTTTTTTTGATTTCCATTTTCACAATATTGCCAGTTTCATAACGGGTACTTTTCTTACGATAAGACAATCCATCCTTTGTCTGGCGTAGCTTCCAAGTATAGGAGACGTGTTTATGATATCTTTGATCGTAAGAGAGATGATACGAAAATCCATTTTTAGACATCTTGGGAGAGAATGTTCCTCCCATTTGGAAGTCAAATTTGTCGCAACGGTCTCCTGAACCATCGATAGATTCCAAGGTGAGGGAGTCATAATATGTCTGCGTGATACGCAACCGTTGCCCTTGAGTCAGTGTGATTGTGCACCCGTCAAATGCACTTTGCAGTTGCAAATCGCATGTTTCTCCAGGCGCAATGTCGGCGATATAGACTCCAGAAATATTTAGTCGGGCCTGGGCAACTGCTCCAATAAGGGACAGAGCAAACAGAATGACTCTTAAGCGCATGACAAACCTCCAACTAATTATTTTAATTGCAATTATAGCATCGCCATATTTTTCTTCTTTTTAAGTTCATTGAACGTGTAAAAATGGGGAAATGAGGCCAAAAAAAGTCACCATTCACGCCCAAATCTTGCGCAAAACAGCTTATTCATAAACCAGCATCTTTAAGCGAAAATGTTTTAACGCAAGAGCATGGTTGTGACAGAATAGGCCGGCAGAGTGATGGTCAGCTTGTTTGCTTTGATGGGAATTGTACCGACGTACACCGGCTTACTGTTAAACTCATCGATTTGATAAAGATCCGCGTTGGCAAATTGCTGCTGGTGAGAAATTCCGATATTAGCAGGCAAAAATTGGGCGGTCTTGTTGAGTGCGACTAGATACATAGTTTTTTCCAACTGGGGTTCGAGATAGGCATAAACTGAAGTGGCCTTGGTGTTGCTATTGGCCGCCTCCACCATCAAATTGGCAACCTTCCCACCCTTGCCATCGAAGTTGCGGTACATATCAAAACCAGCGTAGGGAAAAGACCCTTCGTGGAGCTCGTAATAATTTGCCGCAAAAACTCCTTCTCGGGCAAAAATTCCCAGGGCATCGGCCTCGGCAATGGCACCGGAAATATGATTTTCACCGCCGTAGCTATATTCGGTAATGGCCAGCTTGGTGCCAGGATAATATTGATTGATTTTATTTTTCAAAGACGGCAGCAAGTTGACCGGCCCACCTAAATAATCGCGGGCAATCCAAGAATTCTCCTTGAAGGCCCCATCCCACAAAGAGCGTGGCGCTTGAACTCTGGCCTCGATGAGCGCAGCGCTGGGAGCAGCACTGCTATAGCTGGTAACCAGTTGGTTCAACCCGTCACTCGTGCGATTTTCCGAATAAAAATGGATATCCAAAACATCCATCAACCTTTGACCATACGTGCTCTCTGCCGCCTTCATATTCTTAAGTAGGTAATCAAACCAGTCTCCGTAGGCGAAGGCATCGGGCGCATCCTGTAAATTGACATATTCATTATATCCGTAGGCAACTCCGCCAAAAACCTTGGCGTCTTTTCCGGCGAAGGTTTTGATCATGTGTGAAAACTCGATGGTGCGTGCGAGCAAATCCGTGTAGGTCAGCTTCTTCGGCATGATCAAGGGATGGGTTTCCGACCAAATTCCCGGTTCATTATCTAGCGAGTAAAAGAGCGCCTTTTCATTGCTGCGTGTGCTGGCAAAGAGCCCTTCTAGGAACGTGACAAATTCCTGCTGAAAAACATAACCGTCGTTTTTATCCGCCACAATTGATGAGGCCGAAGCTGGTTTGAAGGCGCGATTGATTTTCCAGTTGGCGGGATCATTGGCCGCAACAATCGTGAGCGGAACATTATTTTTATTGGCCGCTACATAAGGCACCATGGGAACAGTGGCCATTGCCGCCGCCCCTTTATTTCGCGCGCTAGTGATGAAGTTGCTGACGGTGATTCCACTTGTGGACGAAGAACCCAAAAAGCTGTCACTGATATTTGGTCCCCAATCCATGCCGGCGTTGGAAGCATTATTTTCCCAGTTATAAGTGCTCG
>JAHFAA010000029.1 GCA_023250775.1 Bdellovibrionales bacterium | reverse complement strand
ACCGCGCGCCCCTGCTTTCTCCCATTTTTAACTTGTGCAGTCTGTATCTCATCCAACGCCAATACAGCTTGGCGGATGAAATTATTGCTCAAGCACCAAAAGAACTTCAAGGCGATCCCGAATGGAAAAACCTTGTGGCCACAACTGGTAAAGGACAATAGAGCTTATGCTTCTCAGTACAAAAAATACCATGCCAATCGAACACAGCACAAGGATGCTGCTAAAAGGCGTTTCCTACAAGGATGGAAAGGCCGTGCATGAATTTATTTTCAACAAAAAGAAACTTATCGTCGGCAGTGCTCCTCAGGCCGATATCCGACTCGAAGACCCATCGATCAGTTTTTATCATGCCATCATCATTTTAGATCTCGATGAAAAAGAAACAAACGGCACCATTATTGATTTGAATTCCCACAATGGCACTTACGTCTCAGGAGAAAAAACCAGCACCGGCCGTTTTCATCCTGGCGATCGTTTGCAATTCGGCATGGTTGAATTTTACATTGAAGAATCTTTTGGCCAGGCCCCTCTCGATCAGGATGCAGGACTGGTTCAAACGCTCAGTCAAAAAGTGGTGGAACAAAGGCCGGTGGAATTACGCCCTATTCAAGGACTGCAAATTATCGACGGCGAATATGCCGATATCGTGTTCGACGAATCAGCTTATCGTCCCTGCCGTGAGCTGCCGGTGGTTGAAAATCTGCTTAACATCCGCGACGCCTTTATTGAGGCCAATGATGGTGTGACTGAGGAAGACAAACAAATTCTCAATATCTTCAAAAAAAGTGGTCACAGTGCCTTGGAAGTCACGGTGGTCAGTTCTCACTGCATTCTCTCGATTGACTATTTCCCACTTAAGGTCGGAAAAATTATTTTGAGCAACAGGAAAAAGGGACCACACTACATTGTCTCAGGCACGCTGGATGAATACACAGAAGATATTACACTTGCCCATGTTAAAAGCGGCGAGGTCTTTCTGCATGAGGCCGGCGACCATGAGTTTTCTATTATTCGCGGACAGGGACAACTGCCCGACCGCACCTACAAACTCTGTGACAATGATCTCGTGTCCTACTCGAAAAAATCGGTGCAAATTTTCATTCGCCTGACCGATGCCCCCGATAAAATTATTCCTCCTCCTTTTTTTGGTCGTGATGCCCAATTCAAGAAGCAGGCGATCAAATATTTTTCAATTTTCATGGGCCTCATGCTTCTTTTGATGTTTGTCCGTCAGCCTGAGCAAGTGATTCAAGATAAAATTGCCGTCATCTACAAGCGCGGACAAAAAGCTGTGGCCGCCAAAAACCTTTCCAAGAACAGTGAATTTGACACTCAGACCGGCAACAAGGCCTTCGATCAAGGCAAAAAAGAAAATGTCATGAGTAAGGCGGGCACACCAAAAGAGGCCCAAGTTGCTCAGGCAAAACCCCAGGCGGCAAGTCAAAAACAAGGAGTCAGCGGTCAACAAAAGGCCGCTTCACCAGTATCAACCTACAAGCTTGAAATTAGCGGAGGCCTCAGCTCTTTTCTCAATTCAAAATCCACCGTTTCCGCTGATGTTAAAGGCGCTGTGGGTGGTAGCACGGTAGGCAATTCCGATTCCACCGGCACTAGCAATACCAATATGGCGGTTGGAAAGGCCTCAGCAGAGATCGGTAACTTTGGCTCTGATGCCTTCGGAACGGCCAGAGGCAGCTCGGGCACCAAAGGCCTCAGCAATAAAAGTGGCAGTGACCTTCTCTATGTCGAACCAAAGACGGTCATTCTAGGCTCTATGGACCCCGATCTCTTGCGAAAAATTTTGCAGGAATATCTGCCGCAATTCCGTCACTGCTACCAGCAAGAGCTGGCGCAAAATAGTGAAGACATCAAAGGCATTGTGGATTTGTTCTTCAGAATTGGCGAAGATGGCAAGGTTGGGTCCACCACCATTAAGGCCCACGATGCCCGTTTCTCAAACAATGGCCGCGATTGCATGGCGCAAGTGCTGAAGTTGATCGACTTCCCAAAACCCAAAGGCGGTGGTGTGGTTGATGTGCGCCAACCCCTCAATTTCTTTGCTGAAAAAGGCAAGATATAAAAACACTCAAGTTTGACGAAAGAATACCGACAAGTTAGCTGAGGTATTCTTGTCATGCGTGTTGCTTTAACATTTTCTGTCGCTATTTTACTTCTTGCGCCACTCTCTTTTGGACTGTTACGTGCGCAAAATACTGACTCAGAAAAAAGTCGTTTTGAAGAGGCCCTAATCTATTTTAAAAAGCACCGACTCATTCCCATCATCGAAAACATTCAATATCGCGGCTCCTTTGGGCGACCGAATATTGAGCAGAAAGGCGAGATGCTGTTCGTCCTCGACTTAATTATCCAAGCGCGCGGAAAATCCCATACCCTCAAGAACTGCCAAGTGACTGATCGATTTTCCTGCGGCCAGCTGGCGGTTATGTGTTTAGGAGGCGAAGGCCACTATACTCAAACTCTTGAAAATTGGTCCTCAGATCAGTCGCCTTTTTTGATCTATACCTATGATCGCGGGAAGGCCGGTCAGTGCCCAGGCATGAAAGGGGCATTTTGACTCTCCCACCCTATAAAAAGTACCTTAACCCTACCTCCCCCACTTAAATCTGCCATAATCCGTCATTATTTGTTTGAAGTGACGGAGTAACGACATGAAGATTGGCAGAATCCCCGCTTTAGTTTGCGTGAGCTCGCTTATTTTAATCCTCGGCGCCTGCGGTAGAAAAAACGATTTTGGAAATGTAGAACCGCTTGAGACTAAGGCGCAACTCCCCAACCTTACCTATGACTCCAATAATACCCAACCAGAACCCAGCGTGCTTGATCGAAACAATCCTGAAGATCAACAAATTTTGGCGCAAAAACTTGAAGACCTCATGGATCGTTTTTTAAAAATTTGTCTCAAGGTGGATGAAGGTCAGACCTTTGTCACCAAGGTGAATTATGAAGGCCTCTATCAATTACGCAATAACCTGGATCAAAAATATTTAAAACTGGTCGAGGCCATTCGTTTAAAATTTGAAGATCCGTCAGCACTCAGCGGTCAAACAGACAGCTACAAAAAAGCATTCTATATCAACGCCTACAATTTCAATATTATCCAAACCATCATTCGTAATCTTATGAAGAATGGAAAAAAGATAGAATCCATTCGCGATATTCGAGGCCGCCTGGACTTTGATCAAAATGCAATTTTTAAGCAAAAAGAATTTCTGCGAATCACCAATGAAAAATTAAGCTTCGAGCAACTTGAAGGACGTATTCTCGCCATGTCGTCACCCAATGCTCCCAACACAAAAGATGTGCGAGTCATTTTCGCTCTCTCAAAAGGATGTAATACCTGCAGCATCTTGCTGGATGAGGCCTACAGAGAAAGAAAACTGGAAGAGCAGTTAAATGAAATCACTCGTCTCAGCCTACGCCTTCCATCTATGGTCACGAACGATCATGTCAATAAGGTCACCAGTTTAAACCAGCTCTTCAAATGGAACAAGGCCATTCTCGACCAGGGTAATGTAGGCGGGATTGCGCCTTTTATGCAAGTTTATGGAATCCTACGCACCTATGACAAAATTGAATATCTTCCCTTTGATTGGAATTTAAATGAAGTCGTGGCACCGACGCCTATTAACACCGCCGACATGCCAATCATTACCGCTCCCAAAGAAAATCCATGTTTGCCTTTTTTAAAGGGAACTGATTTCAAATCAATCTCCAGTTGCCAAAAAGTGGTGAACGGACAAACCTCCGGCAACTACAAATACACCACCGAGTTGGCGCATTTATGTGTCCTGAGCAAAACAGACAACGCCAAGAAAGTGACTTTAAGAATCGTCGGAAGACTGGAAGAGTTTGATTCAAACAGAAACGACCAAGAAGTACGACTGGATCTCTCGACTACTGATTTCAAAGACGATAAACGCACTGGAATCATCAGCTTTGTTCACAAGGCACGAGAAATCAGTACCATCACCTATGATACTCAACGAATGGAATTATCAGTCGCTCAAAGATTCCGCTTTTGGTCACTCGATATGTTTAAAAAGAAACAACAGCGATCCTTCATTCTTTCATGTGTGGCGACTGAGTAATTTGCTCGGCCCCGGGAAAATCTTTAATTTTTGACAGTTTATCCGATTAGTCTTCAACACTCTTATGGAATTGAAGAATAAAATCGCCCACGCGATTCATGCCAATATTGGCAAGGTCATCGTGGGTAAGGATGAACAGATTCTCACTGTTTTGGCCACGTGGCTGGCGGGCGGCCATGTTCTCCTTGAAGATGTTCCCGGCACGGGCAAGACCGTTTTAGCGCGTGCCTTGAGCAAGTCTGTGGATGTTCCTTTTACCCGCGTACAATTTACTCCAGACCTTCTGCCTTCGGATCTAACCGGCCATTCTTTTTATGACGAGGCCAATAAGCGTTTTGTTTTTAGAAAGGGGCCGCTCTTTACCACACTGTTCTTGGGTGATGAGTTGAATCGCGCCACGCCTCGCGCCCAAAGTGCTTTGCTTGAGGCCATGGCGGAACGACAAATCACCGCCGAGGGAATTTCGACGCAACTTCCATCGCTCTTTTTTGTCATTGCCACCCAAAATCCCATTGAGCAGCAAGGGACCTTTCCTCTGCCGGAAGCGGCCTTGGATCGTTTTTGGGTTCGCCTCTCACTGAACGTGCCGGAAAAGGAAGACGAGATGAAAATGCTCCTGGCCCGAACGTCGGAAGACCCGCTTCAACATATAGATAAAGTTATTGGTGCCAAAGAATTAGAATCCGTGCAAAAGGAAATCGGTCGCGTCCAAGTCAAGCCAACCCTGGCACAATATCTTATCAATCTTTTGGACAGCATACGAAAACACGCCAAGATTACCTTAGGCCCCAGTCCTCGCTCGGGCATTCAGCTGCTGAAACTTTCTATGGTTTGGGCCTATCTGGCCGGTGAGGAATTTGTCCGCCCTGAGTTTATCTATGAGCTGGCGCCGATTGTTCTTGGCCACCGTCTCATCTTAGAACCAGAGGCGCGTTTTGAAGGAATCAAAAATCAAGAAATCATCGATGAATGTTTGAAAAAGGTCAGGGCCACGGTCAGATGAAACTGAAGATGCCACCGATCTGGCCGGAGATGAAAAAACTTCAGAAGGCCCTGCGCTTCGGCTACGAGGCCGATAAGATTCTCTATTATGAAGGTGCCAAGTTCTCGCCCCTTCCGGTCATTTGTACTTTTGCCGTCATTCTTCTCCTTCGCAGTTTTCTGGTGCGAAATATCGAAACCGGAACTCTTTTTCTCGCCATCATTATTGTCCTCGGTCATCTTTTCTATAAGATAAAACTTTCCACTCACCGTTTTCATATCAAAAGGGAATTTGTAAAGTCGGGAAGAGAAAAAACGGTGATCGATGTGACTTATCACATTTCCTCTCCTTCGGGTCAAAACGCCATCAATCTCCATCTGATGGATGAGTTCAGCGGTCAGAAAAATATTCCGCTCAGCTTTAAAACATCTTTGGTGCACAAGACCTTAAAAAAATCAATCAAGGTCGAGCTCAATAACGGCATGGGGATTCATCACTTTGGTCCCCTGGCAATGAAGTTCTACGATCATCTGGGAATTATGCAGATGGATGCCCAGGTCGATCATCCCGAAAAAATCATTGTCTACCCGAAGATTGAACGCATGCGACCCAGGAGTCTAAAACCTGACCTCCATTCATTTTATCCCGGCCCGCTCGATGTCACCAAGCGCGGTGATTCTCAAATTTTTCGTGCCGTGAGAGAGTATCGCTATGGTGATTCCTATAAACACATCAACTGGAAAAAATCGGCGCAATTTCAAAAGCTCTATACCAATGAGTATGAGAAAAGCGTTAATGCCAATATAAAAATAATTCTTGATTTAGATAAGAGTCTGCATTTTGGATGCGGCCATCAGAGCACCTGGGAAATTCTTAAAGATTATGCCATGTCCTTGGCCTCGCAACAAATGATGACCTCAAACTCTGTTTCAGGAATCACCCAACAAGGAATTATCGGGCCTGGCCGCGGGCAAACTTTCATTAATCAGATGGAAATGATTTTACCAAGACTCGATTTGGTCGACAGTGGGAAAATTCCTCTTCTGCGAAAAGCGACTCCGCTCATTGTCGCCGGCGACACCCTTTTTTATCTAACACCCTTCATCCATTCCAAAGTATTTTATGATAATTTACAGGCCTTATCACTTCTGTCCATGAAAATGGAAAATCGTCCGACACTCGTCCTGGTCGACGCACTGGCACTCTTATGGAATGAGGGGCTGGAAACGAATCATCTTGCCATGAAAGCTTTAACTGAAATTTCTACCAAAGGCCTTAAAAAGTTACTGGCGGACAAGGGAAAATATCCGTTTGAAATTCTGACCCTGAAAGTCCTGCCAGACCAGGATTTTTCTTTTATGTCCATTCGCGACGAGGCCTCTCATGGTAAATAATTCCAAGCAAATAACGGCAATGCTTTTCATGGCGGTGGGAATCGCCCTATCGGCGGCGACAAGTTTAGATTTTTTTGTCATTGTATGTGCCTTAGATTTTACACTTTTTGCGATCGCCACTCATCTCAAAGAAAAAATCCTTCTTGATTCGACCCAGACCTCTCTCGCTCAAAATGAGAAAATCAAGAGAACTTTTATTTTTATGGGTGAGGAAATAAAACATGACGAGTCCCGCCTAAATGATCAGACCTCCGAGCTGACACCAGATGAACGATATATCGTCCTGGCCTCTTCCAATCTTCAGATAAAACGCTTCATGTTTTCAGTCTTGCTCAGTTTTGCGCACATGTTTTTTACCCATCGCTTAGGAACTCCCCCGATTGCCCTCATGGGAAGTAGTGTCTTGTTTCTCGCAACAGTCTGGATTTTTTTTCGAATCTGGAGGTCAGGACAATTTCAATTAGTCATGTTCATGAATTGGTGTGGGGCGGCCTTCTTGGCCAGAGGTAATGCCAGTTTCCTGTGTATGATTCTTCCATTCTATGTGGCGCTCTCTTTTCATTTATTGCAAAAGGAACGTGACTATTCCTTCAGACCTTCCTGGTCCATCAGCTGGTCATATACGCTGAAACTTTGCAGCATCTGGGGAATTTGTCTCATCCTCATGGGCTCTCTTGTTCCCAATCAACTGCTGAATTCCCTTACTCGTCAGTTGCAAAATATGAATCGGATGTTGCCAAAAAATGGATTGTCCATCCCCCCGAGAAATACCTCGACGCAATCTATGCAGCAACTTGCCTCCTCTCTTGAAAAACAGATCAATCAGATGAAAACACAGGGGCAGGGAGCAGAGCAAACATCAAATGGCAATTCGGCCGACGATATTGAACAACTGAAACAACTTCAATCAGAGGCCAAACGTCTTGCAGAAAAAATGGAGCAGGAAGATGCTTCTTCCGAAGAATTGGCGGCAGAAACACAACAATTTTCACAAAAACTTTCCGAATCAAAAGTTTCACCCGGAACTATGCGCCAATATCAAGCTTCACTCCCCCAAGCAAAAAAAGAAAAAAACTGGGATCATCTCAAAAATATCTTGATCAAAATTTCTATCTTGCTGCTTATTCTTCTGGTGGCCAAGCTTTTAGAACGAAGAGCAGAAACTCGAATACGAGAAAGGCCACACTTGGAGATGGTTGAAAATTTCAAAAAGAAATGGAAGGCCCTTCTTGCCAGTCGCCTCAATCCAAGAACTTTTGTTCTGGAAACCTATCAACTGCTGGCGGAAGCAAATCAGGCATTTTTCATGGCGGAAAAGGCCTTTTGCCCTCCTCTTATTGTTTATCGGGATGTTCCCCATGGTCTGTATCAAAAAGAATGGCCAACAGTGGCCAAGTCTTTTCTACGCACCTTTTATGGCGACAAAGACCTTGATCATTCAGAGCTAAAGTTATTCACCAACTCGGCCGATCGTCTCTTCAGCGTTTACTTTACAAAAAGTCTTGATCGGGCGATAACTTCTGATCATGAAAAGTGCGAATAACTCCATTCTCCATTTCAAAGAATCAATTTTTGCAACCATGACAAAGATGGCGCAGAAAAATTCCGCCATCAATCTTTCGCAAGGATTTCCTGATTTTGATGGCCCGTCCTGGATCATGTCTCTGGTGACCCAGGCCATGGCCCACGGGCATAATCAATATGCCCCAACTCACGGCGTTCCAGAACTGCGCCAGACAATCGCCCATAATTACAAAAAATTTTATGCCCTGGACTTTGATCCTCTTGATGAAATAACCATCACAAATGGCGCCACCGAAGCTATTTTTTGCACCATCACCGCCTTGGTTAACCCTGGTGATGAGGTGATTGTGCTTGAGCCTTTTTATGATTCCTATGTTGCTGCTCTCAACTTGGCGCAGGCCAACATTATCCCTGTCACTTTATACAGAGATGCTTTTTGTTTTAGAATTGAAGAATTAACTCACGCCTTCAGCGAAAAAACAAAACTCATCATTCTCAACAATCCCCATAACCCCACTGGCAAAATGTTTACCCGAGAAGAACTCGAGGTCATTATTGCCCTGGCAGAAAAATACGATGCTTATATTTTATCTGATGAAGTTTACGAATTTCTGACCTTCGATGGTGCTCGCCATATCCCCACCGCCACGCTCGGCAAGGCCATCGATCGCACGATCACTATTTCAAGTGCCGGCAAAACGTTTGGGGTAACAGGCTGGAAAATTGGTTGGACCATTGCTCGGGGGCCGATTTCCCATCATATCCGGATGGTGCATCAATTCAATACTTTTTCCGTTTGTACCCCGATGCAGTGGGCGGTTAATCAGGCCTTGCAAAAACTTGATGATTATCTTCCTGAATTCCGCCAGCTTTACCAAGAAAAGCGTGACTTTTTTTGCCGCGGCCTAAAAGAGGCCAATTACAACCCTATTATTCCGCAAGGGACATATTTCACCGTCGCCCCCATTGGTCACCTTACTCAGCTTCACGACGTCGGGCATTGCATGGAATTAATTGAACGGAAAAAAGTTGCCGCCATTCCTCCCTCCGTTTTTTATTTAAAATCGAAGGAAGGACAAGAATATATTCGCTTCTGCTTTGCAAAAAAGAGTGAAACCTTAGAAAAGGCCCTCCATAATTTAAAATCCCGCATATAATAATCTTATGCGGATTTTTTATTTTGACTCCGATGATAAACGTCGGCAATTACAAACAGTCTATCTGGAAAATATCATTGATGAGGTTGAAGTCGAAGTTGCCTCACAAATGAGCGGCCCGCTTGGGGCCTTGGAAAAAATTGAGAGAAGTGCGCCTTTTGATTTGATTTTAGTTTTGGCGCCGGCCGAAGGATCAGTTTTTGAGCTTTATCAAAGGGCCCACCTCAAACATCCGCGAGCGCCCTTTGTTTTAATGAGCGACGATTCTCTGAGCAGCTTTGTGGGTATGGATGGTTTTCAAGTTCAACACCCAAAAAATGATTTTGTTCAGTTGCCAATTACGCCGATGGATTTTCGCGAAACAATCTTAAAATCGCTTTCTCCTTCCTATGGTCTGCGAGTCATTCCCGCCTTTCAGAAGGTTCGACTCATCCACTTTTTGCGTTTCAGTCGCGCCTTATGCAATGTGTATGTGAAATTGTCGAATAATAAATATGTTAAAGTTATAAATTCCGGCAGTATCTATGATCGTGCCGACATTGAAAAATACCGCGAAAAGAAAGTGTCGCATTTATTTATTCGCAATGATGATTTTGAACACTTCCAAGTGACCATCCACAAAACCCCCTTCCTTACATTTCAAAACGAAACGATGAGTGAATCAGATTTGCAGAAATGCCTCGGCAACTCACACGCCATGCTTAAAGAAATGATCCTGGAAATCGGCTTTACCGCCGAGGTTGCGGCCATCGCAGAAAAAAGTGTCGATGAGATTATTAAGCTGGCCTATAAAAAAGATGACATGTGTGAGATGCTCAAAAAAATGCAAACACGCTTAGATTATGTTTATGATCACAGTTTTCTCACCTCTATCGTTTGCTGTGAAATTTTGCAGCACATGCACTGGAATACCGAAGACAAGATTAAAAAACTTGTCATGGCGGCGCTTCTTCACGATATCAAAATTGAAAATCCTCAGATTTGCAAAATCGATTCCTCCAAAGATTCTCGTCTCCAAAGTTTTTCTGATCCAGAGATAAAGTCTTTTCTCGCTCATCCGATGGAAACAAGTCTTCTTCTCACGGGGGTTGATTTTATTTCTCCCGAAGTTGTGAGTATTGTTCTTCAGCATCATGAGACCCCTGAGGGCGACGGATTCCCCAATGGACTACATCACTCGAAGCTCTCGCTCCTTTCCTGCATTTTTATTGTGGCCCATGATTTTGTACAGCAAAATTTTGAAATTGATTTCGATGTCGACCTGCAGAGCAAGATTTTTGACAACCTAAGCAAACGTTATTCGCTCGGAAGTTTCAAATCAGTTATCGACGCATTTTCCAACCTACGATCCCGGGGGAAAGATGCGGTGATAAATAAAGTGTAGAATTTCCAGAACTGAAATAGGTCCGAGAGGACACTTTTCCTCATCCACCATCACAATATGCCGGTGGCGATACTTAAACATATTATTAATTCCATGAGCAATTTTATGTTTTGGCAGAAGAGACACAGGTCCCTTGCTCATGAATTCAGTTAAGGCCAGTCCTGTGTTCCATAACGGGCGCCCAATCACTTTGGTTAGAAAATCACGCTCGGTTAAAATTCCTATAACTTTTGTATCGTATTCAACAATTAAAACCGCCTCGACTTTTTCCTTTACCATTCGATCATAGGCCAGATCTATCGTATCAGTTGGGTTCATGATGACCGGCATTTTAGAAATAATTTTATTTAAAGGAAGCGAAAAAACAGCACCGGATAAATAGTGTCCCTCGGCATCCTGCAAGTCTTTTTCAAAGGCCTCATCATGGGCATCATCGACAAGAATCATTTCAGCCGTGGTAGACCCAAAGGAGCCGACTGAATCAGGAAAACATTCAACGATATAACGTAAAATATCTCGCGCTGAAATAATGCACATCGAGTGCGGCCCCTCTCCAGAAGAAACTGGGATGTGTCGAAACTCTCTTTTCACACAATGTTCTAATGCCTGTTTTACAACAGAATTAGAAGTTAAAGTCAGAGGCGAAGGAGTCATAATATTTTTGATAGGAAGCTTATCCAGGTCCGCATGCACCTTTCCCACTCTCATCAACATATCTCGCTCGGTTACAATTCCCGAAAGTTTGTCATGCTCATCAAGCACGAGAAGTGAGCCAATTTTTTTTTCAATCATGGTCTGTAATGCCAGGGAGACGGGTTCCTCACCTTTCAAGCATACGGCGGGAGCGGGTCGCATTGAGGCGAGCGGTTCATTGAAGGCATCTTTGGTTAACAGTTCAGACATAAGAAAATAATCTCAATGTTTCATCATCTCTGACATGGCCTCAACAACCTTTCGATATGAAGGAAGAGAAAACTCTGCGGTCATTTTGGTCAAAATGGCCTTGGGCCCAAGTTTCAAATTTTGATAATCAAGAAGCATATGAGTAAAGTGCTCAATCACAATAAAGAGAATTGCCAAACCGGAAAGGGAGCTGCTGTGTCCCGTGGAAAAGCCAACACCATTGGTGGTACCATGATGCTGCTTTAAAATTATATCAACTCCGGCAGGAGTGCGTGACATACTTTGGGCCAAATTGCTCACTTTATTGGCGTGGTACTCAACGATCTCTTTTTGTTTTTCATCAAGTCCGGCAGCTTCCAGTTGCGCTTGACTCTGAATGCGGACAAGTTTTTCATCTTCGAGAAGAACGTCGTGTAAAAATGCAACGTAGATCATTTTTTCTACGTTGGACTTCAATTGATCATTCTTCCCCCACTCCATTTTGGGAATAATGGAAGAACAAAGAAAGGCAATAAGAAAACTATGCTTATAGTTATATCCGCTCTTATTTGAGAGAATCGACTTCATTAAGTCGGCAAAGGAATTGGCCCCGGGCGGACCACTCATGATCGCGCCGCTCATGGCCTTAATATTCGTGTCCACGATCTTCATGGTAAAGTCGGAAATTCCGAGTTTCAAAAGCAAATCCTGGCCGATCTCAAACTGACTGGAACCAACCTTAACCAATTCATCGGGCGAAAATTTTTTATCAAGTTGGGATAGGGCCTTCTGCTCAAAGGCCGTCAATACCATGTTCAGATCTTCACTCTTTACAAAGAACTCTTTGAGTCCCATCTGCTCATATTTTTGTAACGTTGCTCGGTCAAAATTGTCACCTTTATGCAAGCGCTTTACATACTGATCTTCACAATTCTTTTTGCTAATGCGTATAAAAACATCACATAAACATTCACCTAAATCATAGAAGTTTTTAATACTGATTCCCGTATAAGGCGGTCGATGAATTTCCTCTAAATCTTTTTTGGAAACATTTAGAAGTTTTGTCGCAACCTTCGAAAGTTCACTGATTTTAAAACGATCAGGCAGGCAATCAAATTTCAAACCAGAAAATTCTACATTCCCAAGCGAGATGACGGGTGGACCATTGTCGAGTTCATAAACAAAGTTGAGAATTCCTCGAGCCGTTTCGATTTCATCTAAAATCGATCGAACAACCACGAGATTGGGAATTCCTTTGGATATATTTTCCTGCAAAAAAGCTTTCGCTTCATCTAGATTAGGAACAATATAAACCTTGGCCTTAAATTGATCTTCAAAATATTTATTGAGGGCATCAATAACAGCTGGTTTTGTCTCTACGATTAAAATACTCAGCATAAATTTTTTCTATAATTCCCTACGAGAAAAGATAAAGGATAAAAGCCAAAATAATGCAGCAAGAGTTAAACCGTAGTGAAGTAACTCGAGGCCGTAGTTCATGGCCGGCATTTTTCCATTAATCAAACTCCCTGCAAAAGACGACCAAATCCCAATCCGTGGTAACAGATAGTGGGCAACCAAGCCGAGTATTTTTGCTAGGCCGATATGTTGTATATTGTATAAAAAATCTTCCGTGCCCATGGCCTGATTGGCAATGCCGACAATAGAGCAAACAATTAAACTCAAAATAAAGGCCACCATTTTATTAAGAGACATGGCGATGAGAGCACTGAGCGTAATAACCGCCAGATTCACCAGTAACGTTGCGAATAGCGCTCCAAAAATCTGCATATTGAGCTGGTTCGTTCCATCCGAGATATAAAAAATTATCCAGGCGACAAAAAGAGACAAAAGATAATGCCCAAAAACAATCGTTGTCGCTCCCAAAATACGCATGAGCACGTACCACCAGCGACGCAATGGCTGCGCCATAATGACTGATGCTACTCCTGATTCTAAATCTGACTTAATACAATCAATGCCAAAGATGATGGACAAGAAGGTACACCAGATGCTGATGAGAAAATAAAAAATAGACGCTTTCTGCCCATGCAAATTTATCATATTCTGGCTTTCAACCGATTTGATAATCAGATCAATTCCCGAATTGACAACAAAGATAAGCCCCAAATTTATCATCAACACAAAAATGAGCGTCTTGCTTCGAATTTCTTTTTGGATCGTATTTATATAAAGGGCAAAGAGTACTGAAGTCTGCATAGTATTACTCCATCATCAAATTATTTATTTCCACGGATGATACTGGTAAAAAAATCTTCCAGCGTTTCGCCGGGAAGCAACGACTTGATCGAATTTTGGGCCAAGCATCGTCCCTTATCAATAATGGCGAAATCATCTGCAATTCGCTCCATCTCCGACAAGATATGTGAGTTGATAAAGATCGTTTTACCTTCAGTGGTTTTTAATTTAATAATGAGATCTTTAAAATCTTTGATCCCGAGCGGATCGAGCCCTGAGAATGGTTCATCCAGCAAGAGAAGTTTTTTCTCACCAACCAGGAGAGAGGCAACCCCGACTCTTTGCAGTTGGCCTTTGGAAAGTGTCGACAGGCGGCGCTTCGCTAATTCTTGCATCCCAACGATTTGCAAAGTCTGATCAACCCTCTCTGCATGATCTTTTTTTGAAACACCATTTAAGGCCATAAAGAAGGCAACACTATCTCTCACTGTATAGTAGGGATAAAAATAAAAGCGCTCGGGGAGATAACCCACTTGTCCGCGGGACTCAATCTCATGAGTACTTTTTCCAAAAATGCTAATCTCACCTTTCTGTAACTTGACTAAACCAAGGATGGTTTTAAGAAAGGTAGTCTTCCCGGCGCCATTAGGGCCCAAGAGAGTGAAAATAGTATTTCCCTTTACGCGCAAATCCAGGCCCGCCAAGGCCTGAGTAACACCGTAAAATTTATTCACGCCACGGGCCTCAATTGCGTACTCGGGATCCATGGCAACACCTTGAGCTACTTCGTTCATTCAAACCTTCTTTATTTTATACAAATGAATTAGACTTATTTTATCCCATGAAGACGTGCTTGTTTACTGGTTTTAAACCTTTTCTTAATTACCCGACCAATCCTACCGAGGAATTGGCCTTAGAACTCGACGGCCAAGCATTAGGTGAATACAAAATACACTCCAAAATTCTTCCCGTGGCCTACCAGCAGGCGATCGTGGACATGCAGGACTTTGCCGAGTTTGATCTCATCTTGCTCAATGGCCTGGCATTCGAACGAAAAACTATTTGCCTCGAAACTCATGCCTATAATCAAATTGATTCTTCCCGGCCGGATAATCGCGGTTTAATTTTAGAGAAGCAAACGATTCAAAGTGGCGGCCAGGACGTACTCTCCTCATCATTTGCTTCCCCTCTTCTCCTTCAATTGACCGCAGCACTGAGACATCGTGGTCACGCTATTCAACTCTCGAAGGATCCAGGACGGTACTTGTGCAATTTTATCTACTATCACTCTCTCTTTCTTTTGCAAAATTCATCTCGATCGATTCCCTGTCTTTTTATTCATTGGCCACCGGCCAAAAATTTAGATCCCGACTCGCCATTTGCCGTGGCCGATTATCTTAAAACAATGTCTGATTTTTTCGATCTACTTATGCAATTCAAATAACTTTCCGAAAAGCAGGCATGCATCAGCAAACTTTTCTCTCGCGTGAACATCAGTGGGCCAGGTGGAAACGGGCCAGTACCGCGC
>JAHFAA010000028.1:1641-15297 GCA_023250775.1 Bdellovibrionales bacterium | reverse complement strand
ATCAACGTATTATTACGGTAGCAGAAGGGCCCATCCAATGCCAAATTCAAAAAAAATCTCCATTACTTTTCCTCATCGCGCCGAGGGTCCTTTTTTTTCCATGGATCTCCCAGTCACCATGGCGCAAATTAACTATGGCGGACATCTCGGTCACGACTCTGTTCTCACCTTAATGCACGAAGCTCGAGTGCTGTTTTTAAAGACCAAGGGCCTGACGGAAATGAATATCGACAGCGATCCGGGAGCGGCACCCACGGGGCTGATTTTGAGTGAGCTGCAAGTGCAATATCTGACGGAATCATTTCATGGCGATATTTTGCGCGCCGAAGTTCTGCCCTTTATTCCCGAAGGCCCGCGCTGGTTTATGGCGCAACGTCTGGTGAGAATCAGTGATCAGCGTGAAATTGCCCGCGCTTTGATTGGCATGACTTTTTACTGCTACCAGAGCAAAAAAGTGCAACGGGCACCCGACTCGCTCATGCGTAAATGTCATGAGTGGCAGCTACCTGTCTAAGAGAACTTCTTTTCCAAAATCCTCCAGCTCATGCCCAAGCGCCTGAATCTCGTGGAAAAAATCCAAAAATTTTTCGCGCGACAAAGCGATTCCTGATTGCGGCAAACGCGCTTCATCTTCATGCATTTCATGCAGGATTTTGTCCGATAGAGTTGTCAGCTCTCCTCGATACTCGCCGGCGATCAAACCTTGGGCCATGGCCTTTTGCCAAAAACCCAAAAGAAAAACCAAATCAGCGGGAGTGTAACTCCCCTTCTGTGCCTGCACCAGAGCACGCCAGATTTGGCCGACCAGCGCGCGGGCGTCGGCATCTTGATATTTTTTGCCGGCCTTATTTTTTCGCGCCAATTCTAACACGGCATCAAACAAGGTGGCCCAGTCGCGCCCACGGCAGGATTCCAATTCCCAAAATGTTCGCAGCAAAGTCTGTACCCGCGCGGGATTCATCTCGCCATGGCCATTCATCAGCTCGGACTCAATCGCCTTGAGCACGCGATCATCTTCCTTGGCCAAACTTGGAGTGAGGCCGGCATTCAAGAACCCCGTCAAATCTTGCACCTGTTCATAAGACGGCCCAAAAGGCGCCGGCCATTTTTTATTAGGCAATAATTTGCGAAAGGCCAGCTCGCAACGTTTATGCGCCTGACGTGCGCTGGCCAAGGCCTCTTCAAACTCAACATTGCGAGTCTCCGGGGAAACATTCTCCTCTTTAGGAGAAAGCGAGGGAATGGCCGTGGTCTGCGGTCTAATCTTGGCGTCTTCCAGAACTTCGCGATACTGGGAAAAGGAAACGCTATTATCTTCGGGAGGGGAGTCATAAAAGAGCAACCCTATCGCAATCACCAGAGCAATTGCGATAGAGATTTGAACTCTTTTGTCACTGAGTATTTTGGAAATTAACTGTCTCACTTATTCCGTTAACTTATAAATCCTTCGGTATCGTTGTGAAATTAACTGGAAGATACTGATATCCGGGCCCTTGTTAATATCATCGACAGTAATTTCTAATTCATCGATCCCATCGTTGCCATCCTTTTTCCCAGTCGCGTTGCCGGTGGCAATCCCATTATTCTGTTGCTGCTCGGGTGCGAAACTTCCATCTGCTGTGGCGGCTGCCTGACTGCCCATTTTGGCCCGATTGTGCTCGACCCTCTTGCTCACTTTTTGGGGATCCATGCCCATCGAGAAAATTCTCGATTTCATCAGAGTATCCCTGGCACTGGCAGAGAGTTTGCTCATGCGATCACTCACAATCTTCTTCAGTTGATTGAACAGCCCTTGCCGCGCATCTTTCAACTTCACAGGTTTAAATTGTGCCGTCTCATTCATTTGCTTGATCAGATTTGGATTAATTTTGCTCTTATCCTCGGGCGAGAGCGAATTATAATAATTAATAAAATTGGCATTGGCCTGGCGAAGAGAATCGGCCATTTCGATTTGCTTTTGATCATGCAGCTTTTCCATCTTATCGGCCAAGGTTTTGGTCTTTGCCATATCTCTCGCAATCGATCTCATCATGTTCATATTCTCAACAGAAATGCCTGAAGCACCACCTAGAGCATTGGCGACCATGATGCCTCTTTTGGATTGCTGCAAGGCCAGATCCGGCAATTCCGGGACATTGGCCAATGCTTGAAGAGCAAGTTTGGATTGGGAAGGACACTTTCCATTTTCCAGTTTTGTCATACACGGAAATGCCCTGCTCCCTGGCAGAGAGACGGCCATACCAAGACCTGCCGCCAAAGCGGAAGCTAGTGGTGAATCAAAAGTGCTTCCAATCCATTTTGAAAGAGAAGAAACGGGACTCTTGTCCTTTTGGAACAGGCCGTAGACGAAATTTTTAACTTTTCCGCCCCAATCAATAGAACTGACTGGTGTCGCTGTAGGAGGCGCTGTTGGTGTAGGCTCCGGTGTAGGTGTAGGCGTAGGCGTAGGAGGTGCTGTCGGAGTAGGAGGCGCTGTCGGTGTCGGTGTAGGGGTTGGTGTGCCAATCGTGACACCGGATCCTGACCCTAATTTGTTCCAGGCATCCAAAATTTCCTGAATCTTATCGATGCGATCACCCATTTCGGTATAAACACCCCAAGTCACCGACATGGCCAAGAGGGCCAATGCGGACATGACGGAAAAGAGAACAATACGTTGGGGAGGTCGAAGTTTAAAATGGCCGGCAAGCTGGGTAAAACCTGAAATGACTCCCAAAAGAATGATGATAACCATGGCAGTGGCACCAATTCCCTTGATCCAATTACCGCCGGTTGAGGCCTCGGCAGTGGGCACGGCCATCTCCACAATTTGTTCCATCCACCCTTTGGTCTCGAGAGAAACCCGCTGTTCCTCACTCATGGGAGAATATAAATTTTGGGGAATCAGATTATTATCCACCACACAGATGGCGGGAATACAACCAGGCTGTGCGGTACAATTGGGCCAAACATTTCCTTCGATTTTCCCAGACACGGAGGCCAACGCAGTCTTAGAATATGTGACTGCTGCAGCTGATTGACCTGCCAGGACCGTTCCGGGACACCCTACAATCACAGCAGCATCAGCACCTGAAAGAACCGCCCAATCGTTGCTTGCCGCAGCTACTGGGCCGGCGGCAAAACACGAACTAAGAGTATTATATCTGGCTTGATATTGTCCGATGAAACCAGCAGTTTCTACTGCTGAAGCACCACAGGCCACACATCCCGGGGCCGCTGCTGGAGGAATACATGCCGGAAAAGTTGCGGTGGCAGCGAGGGCGGTGAATTTTGCCTGCGTTGAGGTCATCGCCGAATTATCCGACACCGTATTGGCGATCTCGATAATCGTAGCGACTAGATACAAGGCCGCAGCCGCAGTCTGAATAAGCGCCTTGGCAAGGGAGTAATCCTTAATAATTGAGAGAGCATCTTGCTGTTTTTTTAAGGCACCATATTGGACGCCCTCGAGCGACTTCTTGTCATCAAAAGAAAGACCAGAACTGGCGGCATCGAAGGCCGCTTTTTGGGTATCAGACTCGTCGTCGCTGTTTCTTTGGATTCCTTTCGATTTCTCACAGGCAAGATAGTCGGCCTGGTTCGCTCCTAATGCATCCATGCCTTTTTGATAACCAACATAACCGACGACTTCACCGGCAAAATAAACGACCGCAGCACTCCATGCCGTCCATGTACCGGCGCCACACGGCTTACCCACACAACCCATTCCCATATAGATGGAGGTGATGCCTATGGCTATAAACATAATGCCAGTCAGAACATCACTGGTCACCATTGACCCGGCCTCGTCTTGCTTTATAGAGGTAAATTGATCGGACAGTGTTTGACTGTCCTGTCTGTTTTGCTCTGAAGTATTGGCCTGCTCATCACTCGCTTGGGCCGTTTGCCCTTGCGCCGAAAGTTCATCACACTTGAGCTTCTCTGCCTGTAGACCAGCAACCTGACCACAGGTAACGCCCATAGCGGCGGCGGCTGCGGGATCACAAGCGGCATAGGCATCGCCAGAAAGCACCTTCGGGAAAATGCCAAAATTTAAAAAGGGCACCGTCAGCTGAAGATAAAAGAGTGCTGCAACTGATAAATAAACAGATATTTTTTTCATTTTTAGACCCCAAAAACGCGCCACAAAAAAGCTCTTATTAATTCTAACATTGAACGGAAAAAGGGCCATTCTTTCGCACTCTTGCACGATAATCCATTCCAACGAAAAAAATAATCAAGTAAAATCAATAGGTTGCACAAGAAATGGGAAGTTTTTCATCATGAAAGAGGTGACTCGAAAGGATGGCAGAAGGGCCTATCTAGAATTGGGGTTCGTTATAATTCGTGCTGCTGTCGACTTCGATCATGCAGCGAAAGCCGATATCGGTTCTCTTGTTGGTGGCGGTTGAATTCGTATAATTGGCCTCAGGACTTGTGGGGGACCAAGTTGCGCCCGACCCAGCACTATTACCGAGCACATAAACATCGCAGTTTGAGCTATTCGAACCGTCGCAAGGACCATTATTTCCCCCACCTGCCCCACTTCGCAAGTTCGTGACGGCAGTGTTCGTGCCTGTCGTAGCAAGAAACCGGAACCATAATCTCCTACCATAAGTGCCGTACGCCTCAACCAACCATGCCCCAAACGCAGCCATCTCTATTTTGTTGTCCTGGGAACTACGCAACCCCGAAAGATCATATCGCCCCAAGCATAATAGGAATATGGCGTATCACAGGGAATCAACTCGAAGTTCCAAACGCCATTTCCCGAATTGCCCCTATAGCCCCCGCCCGCAACCATGGCGCCACATCCTCGATTATTTGCAGTACCACCGCTCCCGCTGACAGAGGCAAAAATATCTCCTGAATTCACAGTCACCTTATCATTATGCAATTTCGCAGTCGTAATTCCGTTGGTTGAACCAATGGCAAACATGCTTTTGCCCACAGCACTTGTTGGGTAGGTGTCTGCATAAAGTGTATTGCCGGGAAGGCCGACGGGAAGAAAGATCCGGCCCGAACTATAAGTCGAATCTTCTATAGGCCAGCTATCAAACAGTCCATCACAGACCCCGTCAGCGCCGGTGCTGTCCACGCAAGGGCCAATATCCGCATTCGGTGCAACGGTACTTTTTTTGCCGATCGCGTAGGTATCTCCATAGGACGTATCGTCTTGAACGTGGAAGATATCATCGGCATTATTCAAACGAGAAACGTTGTAAACACCGGCCCCAGGCGCCGCCTCCACACTACTATCCACTCCATAACAAATACTGCCACCTCTGGAATTGGCCACCCCACCATTTTCACTACAACGAAAGCGATCACTTAAAAATTCGGCGACATTGCCGACAGCATCTTGAATGCCGAAACGGGAAGCACACGCCGCCGTTTGCTCGGAACCGGTATAAATTGATCTAATTTCAGAACTCGCATCGCCGGGAAGAGAAAAGAGACTGGCATAGGTTGGAAGATCCGTATCAGTATATCCAGTGTCTAATCCACTGGCATCGGCACTATTGCATTTTGACGAAGCATTAAGAGAAAGTCCCGTTTCGTAAGCGTCGGCATCGGTATCTGCAAGGGCTGAATCCCACTGACTGAAGGCGATCTGATGTTTCCGGTTAGGCAACCTTGTTGTGAGCGCAGCACCTGTAAGCCCTCGGATCGTGGGTGGCACAACTAGATTGCAAAAATCGTAGGCGGTCTTCTGATCAAGATTGACCAGAGGAGCATTTCTCAAGTTGCGATAATTGGTGGCAAAAGTGGAAATGTTGCCGGGGCCAATCGCAGTCCACACGGATGTGCCAGCAACACCCACATTGCTATAGCAGGTTCCAGAGGAACGATCGTAATAGATCGCCGCTGCTCCATCGGCATTTCTGATCAAACCATTTGGAGTCCCTTGACCGATACAGCTTCCATCAGGGAGAGCGTCTGAGGTGTTGCAGTTTTTGGTATAGGCACATCCGGCCTCGGCCACATCCACCAGTAAATCTTTGCCTATATCATAATAGTGTTCGGTGGCGGAGACTCTCGTTTCGCCCGGCCCATGATATTTGCAACGATAGTAATTCGAGGCGCCCGCCATAGTATACTCACCGGCCTCACTGGAATCCAAATCATCACGATTCTCAGAGTGCATGAGTTCGCACATCTCCTGATTCACAATCCAGCGATGCACGAAGGCCATATTAGGTGGCGGAGAAATGATGCGAACCTGACGATGGACTTCAGCGGTGCTCGAGACAATGCCATCAATAATAGGACGGACTTCATAAAAATAAACGGTATTAGGAATTGGTGGAATTTGAGCGCTGGTAAAATCGTCGGTGAAGCTGGTGGCATCGCTGGCAATAGCGCGAATATTGAGAGGGGCAGTGTAGTCGAAGGGATGATCGATGCCTCCGACCCCATCACCATCTCCATCCCCGAGACGTCGATACACCTTGTATCCTGTAATGGAACCCGTCCCGCTCACGGTGAAAGGTTTCCACGCTAAAGTGACAGCGCCCGTAGCATCATATCTTTCAAAGCTCCAAGCGGCGGGACCGGTCTGATAACCCCGATAGCATCTATTATTGCGTGCATCATAATAGTAGTGATCCTCATCCAGGGCCGTAACTTTCCCGTCAACAGCACCATCCGAAGGAGTCCAGAAACCCAGGCACGAGGCCCCAAGATCAAATCCACCAGTCGTCGAGTTACAACCTCCACTGACAGAAACAGCGTCGGCCTCAGAAATGGCACAATAGGTTTGAAAGGATCTCCAGGCCAGGCGAGAACCATTGGTTGTCAATGTCGTTGGTGTCATCACGGCAACCTTGGTTCCCAAGGCCACCTGACTCTCAAAAACATTGACCAGAGCTGTTACCGCTGTGACGGCATTTAAGGCGGTGACGACCTGTGCTGAAGTCGTGTTGCCGGAATCAATCAGCACCAAGATGGCCTTGTCTGTAACAGTGACCACTTCGCTGCCGGCGGTGACCGCGGGCGAATCCCTGAATTCAACCGACACTCCCGGTGTCTTGGAGGTAAACATCACATTAGAAAATTTACTGACGTAACTTTCTTTTATATTCAGACCATAAGGAGCGGCGGTCACCGCCTCAAAAATATTAGGCCCAGTTTTTTCCACTGTGACCAGGCAACTCGCATCGCCATCGGCGCAGGTGGAATCATTGTCTCCTCTGACCATTGTTTCGATGTCGTCTGAATCCGTATCTCCGGGAACAATTTTTATGAGAATATGTTTGCCCACCACAGTTACACCCTTGGCAGCAGCACTGACCACGTCAATGGTAATGATCCCTTCTTGACGGGCCTTATAGGTAAGGCTGCCAATGACAACTTTTGCTTCTGCCAAATAGCAGCTTGGCGAGCTGGGGCTCGATTCATCAAGGTAGATGGCGTGAAGTTCGTCGGCGCTCAGCACAGGAGACCCTGTTCCCCGACAGGCCATTCCTGAGCTGCATTTGGTTTTACTAAAACTACAAACGTATGGGTTCCCAACAGGCACATCATTGCGATCGATTTTAGGCCCGAGGGCCTTGAGATTGGCCCAGCCGTTGTGAAGGGCCCCGGCCTCGCGCACCGTCACCAAAAACGTCTGGTAAACATCTTTGCCCCCATTGTCGGTAACTTTCAGCTTGATGATACTTGTTCCCGGAGTTGAGCCAGCGGGAGTAATCACCATTTTAAGATCTCCGGCATCGGCCGAAGTTCCTGTTTCTGAATAAGCACATGGTACTGCAGGCGTGCAGGACGTTCCCAGAGTTGCGGTATTTGGAGAGCCGGGAAAATACATGGCTATTCCTGCCACAGGGATAACCGCTGGGTTAGAGCTTTCAACTGACAGAGTTAAGGTCTGAACATTTTCATTGACATCTCCACCGCCCTCATCGATTCGGATGTGATTAGCGATGATAGGATCATCTTGATTGACGGTGGCATCGGCAATATATCCATCCTCGTCAATCTCCCAACTGCTGGCAGTTGCACCATTACTTCTCCAGCAAAGGGCCGACGCCGTGTCGTACCAATAAACCGGTTTGCTGGATGAATGGGAGGTGGGAACAATACTATGGGACACAGGCGTTCCACTTCCCACACAATGATTGAGTCCACACTCTGGTGCATCGGCAAAGGCCGAGTATTGGCAGATGACAGGATTATCATTGACGGGAGTGACGTTAAAGCTGACCGTGGTGGGCAGTGTCGCATCCAAAATTCCATCACTGGTTGTGTATTGGAAGGTCACCGGGCCACCGGAGTAATTTCTCACAGGTGTGAAGGTACAAGTCAGATCCCAAGGGCCATCACTTCCCGCCAGGTCCATGCAACCCGATAACACTCCCGCAGCTGCAATTGGTGCTGTTTTAAGTTTGTACGACAGCGTTCCCTGGTCCGCATTATAATCCGGATCAGAACCCGGCCTTAAGTTGAAGGTTCCCACAGTATCTTCAGCAAAATCGGGAACTGAAAAATCACCAGGCCCAGTCGGACGATCATTAACCGGTGTAATGCTGATATTGACCGTCGCCGGCCCGGCCGTAAGACCGCCCGGATCGGCCACCATATAGGTGATTTTCTCCACTGTACTCACGGCGCCTGTGAGTGAGAGAGTCGCGCCTGCGGTCATCGGCACCGAACCAAGCATGATCACTTCAATCAGGGCGTTGGCGGCGGCATGGGCCTCGATGGCATCTTTGATAGTCTTGGCGGTAGTCACCCCATCCTCAATCGTGACAGTGATACTACTGGTGGTGACGCTGCTGACAGTGGCCCCGCCACCGCTTCCCCCTGTTAGAAGGGTAAAGGTAATATTGGGAGTCAAGTCACCGGGTGTTTTGGCACGCAATCTAAGTGCATACGGTGCCCCCACTCCATCAACGGGAACCAGGACAGTTTCCAACTTGTAATCATCGTTATAATTAGAATCGCCCGGATTATATTCACAGTCGAGATCGCTTGCACCCGCCATACAGTTGTCGAGAGTGGCACCGGGTGCCAGCGGCCCGGAGATGGCGGTGTAGACCAGCTGGGCGTTGGTATTGTCCACATCACTGCCAGAACCAGAACCACTACCAGCGACATAGAGAGCACCGACACCTGTTCCCTTTCCAATCGAGAGGGCCGTCATGGTACTCCCTTCCAGAATAGTGTAATTAATCGTAGCACTGAGAGTGGGAGCATCATTCACGGCGGTAATATTAAAAAAGACCGTCGAAGGAGTTGACCACTTGCCGTTGGCATACACCTGATAGGAGAAAAATTGGCCAGCACCATAATAGTGCTGAGGCGTCCCGGCCAAAGAAAATTTACAAACCCCAAGCACACTACAAGCACACGCCGTTTGAATGGCGGCGTGGGGTGAAACATTTTGAATATTACAGGCCGTGGCCTTGTCACCATCGGCATCAGAGTAAGCAAGCGTCCAGTCAACAGTGGTATCTTCTAGAATGCTCGATCCGTTTAAAGGTGAAATACCCAGCAGATTGTTCACGGGAGCATCGTCCACCGGCGTGACGGTGACACCGACAATTTGCTCAACGCCAGTGCCATCGACATCGGCGATCTTATAACGGAATTCTGCCAGCCCGTAATAATTGGTATCAGGGGTGATTTTGGCAGTACAAATTCCCGCCACACAGGAACAGCTCACCGGAAGAAGTCCATCACCATCAAGCGAACTACTGGCCGACGAAATATAGCAGCCCACGGCAATGTCTTTATTGATATCAGTGTAAGAAAGCGCCACCAACGTGGTCCCTGAATCTTCCGCCACCGTCACATTGCTCAACGTCCCGGTGGGAGTTTTTCTTGGCACTCCCACGTCGACACAGGTGCGTGTTTTGGAATCGAAGGATTGGTATTCACCGCATGACGCTTGCTCTTTGCCCTTCTCTGGAAGACAGGCAGAAAGTAGGAGTAAACCCACCCATAAGAATTTCAGAACACCAAAATTCATAAAGTTCCCAAACCTCGTCAACTTATCGGGCACAAACCCAATCCTTTTAAGATACTTAAGGATCGCCCTGTCTCCATTTTCCGCCTTTTTTCAAATAGCTGAGGCAATCATTCCCCTATTTCAAATAATTCCAATAAGTTACTGCTTATGTCGAATTGTTGACCTCACTGGAAGGTTACAAAAGCTGCCACAAAATTCGGCCGCGATTCTACACTCTAGGATTATGGACAAAAGGGTGCCTTGGGATCTTGGCGGCAAAGATAGGACTTCAGCAGTTGATTTTCTTTTTCTAATTTTTCAATTTTGTCGTTGAGCTCGTGAATGGCGTTAACACTGCCCCAGATGACCGGATCAAGTTTGAACCCCAGATAACCATTCATCCCCGTGATGACTGACTCAGGGAATTCCTCTTGCACTTCTTGCGCGATGACTCCGATATTTTCGCTCTTGGAACTCAGTCCTAGGGCGGGGTTTTCCTTATAATGGAAACGCACGGGACGCAGACCAAGAATTTCTTCCAGTCCGCGATCATAAGGCACGATCCGCTCCTTTAAACGTCGATCCGAGGGGATCGTCCACGTATTGCTTCCTGTGGTTTTATAAGCATCACCATCCACATAGAGGCCCTGTGTACCATTGGCGAGATCGCCTCCGTTGGTCTTAATGTCATGGTTGATGAACACCACCTTGGTACTAAAATTCCCTCCGATCAAAGGAGTATTTGAGGCAGCATTGTTGATATAAAGTTTATCCGTGATGACAGTATTCGCGGCCGGGCCGGCACTATCACCAATCACGACACTTGTGGCGGAGGTTGTATCAGCAGTGGCGCCGGCATTATGGCCCAGGAAAGTATTGGAGGAAGATGTGGTCACAAGTTTTCCCGCACCATAACCCACAAAAGTATTATTGCCCCCTGAGGTCAGGGCCAATCCGCTGGTGGCGCCGATGCCCACATTATTGGCGCCTGAAGTATTGGCGGTCAGTGCATTGTAGCCGAATGCGGAGTTGTAGTTTCCAGAGACCGCTCGTAAATTGCCATAACCGACGGCGGTGTTGCCTAGCACCGTGGCCGTGGCCCCATTATCCATGATATTCGCCCCGACACTGGTGTTGGCCGATCCACTGGTAATATCATCTTGTGCCGATCGTCCGATGGCAGTGTTATTGGTGCCTGTATTCAAAGCTAAGTGGGCCTGATAGCCCAGGGCCGTGTTACTTGTTCCACTGGTGATGGCCGCCATAGCGCCGCCTCCGACACCAACGTTAAAATCTCCCGCGGCCAGGATGGTTCCGGACCCAACACCGTTGCCAATAAGAAGTGACGTATCTCCACCTGGATGCAACTGTAAGTAGAGATAAGTCATAAAATTATAATAATCAAAGGTCGCGCCATTTCCAACCGCCACCTCCCCGATTGCAGGTGCCGCTTTAGCGTTGAGATTGGCCATCGGCGCACTGAGACTCGCGACACTTTCCTTCAAAAGCGCCACCGTCCTCTCGGAAACAGGCTGCAAGATATCGGCCGCTCCAGAAAGCGGAAGAGCGCCAATCGCTGCATAATCCTTAATGTTCATAAATTTACGGGCCCCTGTCTCCGTAACATCAGTGGCCTGAATGAGCTGCCATGATTTGTCTCCACGATAATATTGCGTGGCGATTCCTGCTGCCAGAGTGGGCTCTTTTGCATCAATCTGTGCTTGAATGGGACTTAAAACACCATTCAGACGGTCAAACTCATTACTATCAACCAGTCCCCCGCCAATCAACGTCGCGCTGATCCCACTGGGAATGATATTGCCATTCAACTTGGCCGTGACGTCGAGCTGAGGGATTTGGAAAGCACCGGTTCCCACGTTAATTCCAATCGTGCCAACACCCGTAATCGTACCGCCTGTCAGGCCAGAGACGGCATCGGCAGTAATACTCGTCACAGTGCCTCCGCCCGCCGGAGTCGTCCATGAGAGAACTCCTGCTCCATTGGTAATCAACGTTTGCCCGCCAACACCGCGAACAGTCGGAAAGGTTATACTATTGGCCCCGCCCGTATTGATGATTAATGATCCGGCGACATTCAAATTTTTCATGACATCGAATTCGCCATCGCTTTTCACAATCAAGGCATCATAATAGTTAGTGAGGTTGCTACTATACTGGAGATGAAAATTGCTGGTGTTATAAAGTTGAAAATCTGTCGTGGCCCCAGAGTCCAGCAAGGACAACACGCCCTCACCAACCGTCTGCGAATTGAGAATAATCGAATTGCCAAAGCTAAAATCGCCGTTGGAATCTAAAGTTTGAATCTGTCCCGACCCCGACCCAACATTGACGGCAATGGTTCCGGTTGTCGTGATACTTGTCCCTGCATTCATCAAACCCGAACCACGGGAAATTGAGGAGACACTTCCTCCCCCACCAGCGCCGCCACCTGTGGGCGGAGCTGCAATCCAGGAGCCATCAGCGCTTGAATAGGTCAGCACATCACCGTCGTCGGCCCCGGTGATGGCGATTTTGTCATAGGTCACGGCCCTGGTTCCAATTTTGCTATTGGTTACGCTGTAATCTTTCAACATGCCTGTTGTAATCGTATTACTGTTAATGACGAAATTAATGGGATAAATGGTCGAGCCCGAGGCCGAACTGACAATCAAGTCGTAGGTTTCTTGCGCATAAAAGCTCAGTGCCGGAGAGTAAGCGACAACGGCCTCAATGATGCCCGCCGTTTGAGTTAGTAACGACATGCTTTTATCGATACCACCCGCTGTGATTTGAATCCCTGTCACTTGATCTAAATTGCTACCGGTTAAAGTTACGCGATCAGGAGAAACAGTGATGCTTACGACGTTCGGTGTTTTATTGACCGTGTTTTTTTTGGTTACATCTGACAGGGGATTTAAATTATTCACACTTCCCACGCAAGCAGAAAGTAAGAGAAGGACAAACAAAAGTGATGTATTTCGCATGGCCAATTTTTTCACCTACACCCCACTGTCTTTTCGACTGTCTAGAACAAAAGCTTAAGGAGAAGGCCTGATCAACTTCATTATACGGGCAAAACTTTTTCCTCGGGTAATTCCGCGAAAGACCCTATTTCCAAACAATGCCAATAGCTTCGATGCCCAAGAGATAGGGCAAGAAACTCCTGCTTTCTGTCGAGTTCTTTGGGTGACAAAAAGGGTTACAATAAAATCATGAAGTTAGTCGTCGGCGTTTTTATTCTCCTTTTCTTCTCTCTTGGAGTGGCCTGGGCGCAGGTTGATTTCGATTCCAATCTGGATAAATCGATGCGCATCAAAACGGTCACGGGTGATGAAGAGTTGGTGATTATCCAAACCATCTCGGCCTCACGCGCCACCTTTGTCATTCGAAAAGGCGCACGTCAGGGACTGACCTTGCACCAAAAGGCGCTTTTTTCCACCGACAAGGTGAGTATCATGTGCAAGGCGATCGAAGTCACGACAGACTATTCCCTGTGGCAGGTGGCCGATCCAAAAATGCAAGTGCCTTTTCAAAAACGCCAGTATGTCGTTCTCAACACTTCGCTTGAAACCATCTGGCAAAAAATCCCGACCCTGAAAGAAGAACTCAGCAAGCGTGTGGCGCAAATAAAAGTCAAACCTGTTCCCTACTGGATTATTCGAGCGGCCAGCGCTCGGGGGGTGTATGCCAGTATTTCTGAGGCCGGTTCCCAAGTCTCCAGCCAG
>JAHFAA010000028.1:0-1631 GCA_023250775.1 Bdellovibrionales bacterium | reverse complement strand
GCGCGTGGGGCTACAGGGGGACATCTCATACAACACCCAGTTACTGGAGGCCGTCGATGTTGGCCTGGGCCTTCGCATGGACAAAGAAACCGCCACTCAAAAAACGCCTAACTTGGTGATCACCACGATTCGATATTTTGTAACCGGAGAATTAATTTACAACTTCCCGGATTTTTCCAACACCAACAACCACTTCTACAGCGCCGCAGGTGGCGGCGTTGGCACTTCACAAACAACGATCTCAGAATCCAAGTCGGCCGGCACGGCCTTCTTAGGCCCGGTCTTTCGTGTGGGACTTCGAACAACTCTCACTGATAAATATAGTCTCTTGATCGAAGGCGCTGTTGAGTCCATTAGCCAAAACGAAACCTTTGCCGACGGCACTCGCCAGACGAGCAACCTGGTCAACGCAAAATTTTCTATCGGTGTGCGTTTCTAATGCCCATTTTTTAAGGCACAGGTCCTCGGGCACTTTCATTTACCAGCGAAGTCTTTTTCATGAGTTGCACATTAATTTGCATTTCATCTCATTTTTGTCAGGTACTCGCCGATAAATGAACGTAAACTTAGAAAAGAATTATGAAACTCACAATAATCTTTCTCCTCTTTTTTTCTTTCATGCCAACGTTAACTTTGGCAGAACACACTTACGAACCTCGCTCCTGCCAAGACTATCAAAGCGATTTGTCCCAGCTGGAAGATTATGCGTTCTCTTTTAAGTTGGGAGTGCCCACGGGAGAAAGTCAGAGTATCGACCTGCGAGAGGCGCTTAAGCGGCGAAGTGAGTTGAGCGCCAAGCTCGCGATCATCAAGGGCATCGATATGTTGCGCCACCGATACGCCAATTTTTTAATTTATCTAAATAACAAGGGTGGTACACACTTTACAAAGTACGCCAGAAATCCCAACGAAACAGTGTGGGCCAATATTTCGGCCTATTCTCAAAGTGCGATGGAAAGCGATGTTCTCACGGGCGGAATCGTGATGGGGTTGCCTCAAGGAAAAACTCTCTATGACGTTTCCGATCCCAGCAGTTATATGAGCAATACCGGGCTGCAAGATGTGGGGAATATGGTGGCGATGGAATCCACTTTTAAAACTCTCCTGGGAGATGCGGCCTCTTTCGAGCAACTTAAGGTTGCACCTCCCACTGACGGCGGCACCCTCCACCCTCTGGTCGCGACCCTTACGGCAAAATGTGGAAGTGCCCAAGCACAAGCTCACCTTACGCGATTTTGTGACATGCTCAAGGGGTCCAATGCAAATTCACAGCAAGTCAAACGACTGATTGATCGTTTTGCCCGCGCTTTTTATTTTGCCCATCTTGCTCGTGATATCGACAAGGACCCGGCGCTTGCTCCTTCATCCCTGGCAGACAGCTCCCCCCAAAAAGAAATTGAAAAAGCAAAATCTGATCGTGCCCGGGACGCTCTCAATGAATACCATGAAATGTTAAACGCCGACCCTCTCGCCTCTTTGTCGGTTCAAGAAAACGGCAAAACACTCAGAGGCATCGACGTAATTGGAAAACAATTTGATGGAACCAAAACTTTTATAACCAAATATAATCAAATCTATGCCGAGCAAATTCAATGTATCAATCGTACCGGACTCTCAGGCAGTGGCCAAAC
>JAHFAA010000027.1 GCA_023250775.1 Bdellovibrionales bacterium | reverse complement strand
CGCCATAAGGAGAAAGTCGCATGCCCAACCTTTCAGGGCCGATCGCAGTGGCAACCGCTTTAGCAACCTCTAAGGCAAAGCGCATACGGTTTTCACTAGAACCGCCATACTCATCTTGCCGGGTATTTGATGCTGGATTCAGAAATTGATCAATAAGATATCCATTGGCACCATGGAGTTCTACGCCATCGAAACCGGACTCGATGGCCAAACGTGCAGAGTGAGCGAATTCATGAATAGTTTCTTTGATTTGGTCTTTAGTCATTTCATCTGGAACAGGATAAGGTTGCAGTTGTTTTTGATCAGTCCACATTTCACCTTTCAGTGCAATGGCCGACGGTGCAAGAATTTTGGCCTCTTCGCTCATATTAAGAGGATGAGAAACGCGTCCTGTATGCATTAGTTGTAAAAAAATGCGACTATGTCCCGCGTGAACTGCTTTAGTGATTCTTTTCCACCCTTGACTATGCTCTGCTGTAAAATTTCCTGGAATTCGAGCGTAACCTAATCCGTTTGGAGATGGTGAAGTGCCTTCGGTAATAATAAGACCTGCCGCTGCACGAAGGCCGTAGTATTGAGCCATTATTTCATTCGGCACATTATTCGTTGCACGTGAGCGAGTCATGGGTGCCATGACGATTCGGTTTTTTAAAGTAGTCCGACCAAGTTGTAATTCAGAAAACAGCTTCAGATATTTCATAAATCACCTCTCAGTGCAGATGTGCCAGATCCTTTTGATTAACTATATTTATTAACTAAAAGGATCTGGACACGGTGGTGGGTCAAAGGGTCTTGGTTAAAAAGACCCGAAGTTAAGAGCTAGGCCATATGTAAAACCGGATAATTTATTATTGGAAACTCCTGCCAGATTCGAATCTGCCACAGCTCGATAGCTTCCATTTAAAGCAACTTTAAAATTTTTTGTAACTGAGTACATAAAATCGATTTCTGGTTCGGCAACGTAGACACCATCAGCTCCTGCTGTGTTATCTTTGAAGTCTACAATCCCGCCACCAAGTAAAACACTCCCGGCGACTGAAAAATCAGTTGCGAGTGGATAGATATATTCTAGATTTGCCCCACCAACACCATATTGGAGTCGATCGTTATAACCTGGAACAGAAATATTATTAACCAGTCCATACGCCGCGAGCCCGAGAGAATATTGATGATTAATAATCCATGCTCCCTTTGCACCTGTGAAGACAGCGTCCTGGTCGCTTATGCGAGACATCTTTGTGAAGGGGGCCCCATATCCGCCGCTCACAATTTGTCCAGACGGAAGCGTTTCCTGCATTTTGCCCACTTCTTGTGCTATAACTGATGCAGAGATAAGAGAGGCCAAGCAAATTACCCTTTTCAGACTCAGAAACATAAAACCTCCAAAATTAGTTTATACCTATGATTTTTCTTCACAGACATTCTTGCGTTCTTGAAACCCTAGCAACTTTTTTTTAGATGTGACTTAATAGATTCTTCTCGTCTGGATGACCTTCATCATCCTCATGCAAAAAGATTACACCGGGACCATATCCTGATCTGCATTATCACGAGACGTGATAATTAGTTGCTAATGAATTGATCTGCGTAGACTGACAAAATGATAGCAAGATGTAAGAATAATCACAGCTTCTTATTAACTCACTCGAAAAGGATTGTGTTATGTCAGCAGTTCAAATTATTTTGACTCAAAAAGATTACTCAAAGCTAAAAGAGATAAAACCCTGCCACCGTGGCGATAATTACAAAAGGCTTGAAGAAGAAATGGAGCATGCAAAGATTATTGCCGAACATGATATTCCAAAAGATGTAGTGACTATGAACAGTAAAGTTGGCATTTTAATCATTGAAGAGGATAAAAAAATCGGCCTCACACTTGTCTACCCGTCTGAAGCCGATTTTTTTCAAAATAAGATTTCAGTTCTTGCCCCATTGGGGTTGGCCCTTCTCGGATTAAAGATTAATCAAGAAATCAATTGGAAATTCCCTGATGGACTAAATAAAACGCTCAGAATTCTTGACGTCCAGCAATTGCCAGCGACAAAAGTTCATGTACATTAAATTTTAGTCTCCTATTTTTTTTCAGGTTGCAATATCGCAAATACGGCCCCCTGAGGATCAGCAAGAACGGCGAATTTTCCAACACGCTTGATTTCAGTGATAGATTTAAGAATTTTTCCACCCAGCTTATCTGCTTTATTTAAGCTTTTTTCGCAATCTTTGACGGTCCAATAGGTCAACCAGTTGGACGGCATGCCCTCCTTCGGCGTACTCATCATGCCACCGACACTTTTTTTGCCTAATTTGAATGTGATATATGCCATCTCACCGAATTTTTCAGGTTTTGGTTCCCAGTTAAAGATTGTGGCGTAAAACTTTCCAGCGACATCAACATTTGGCGTTTCGAGTTCTCGCCAGCAGGCGGTGCCTGGGAGATCGGTAATAAGGGCACCAATTTTTTTATGCGGTTCCCAAATTGAAATCGTAGCGCCAGTCGGATCTTGAATTAACGCTGATCTACCAGCATCCATACTATCGCTTGCCGGTTCAAGAACTCTTCCACCTGCAACGTCAGCAACTTTTAGAAATTCATCGACATTGGCAACAGAGACGTAAGTGCCCCAATGAGGTTTAATTTGTTGCTTTTTCTGTTTATCATTCAGCTCAGACATTCCACATACTTCTTTGCCTTGGATAGAAAATAAAGAGTAAGTGGGGGCATCTCCTGTGCGAACATAATCTACTTTCCATTCAAATAACCCTTGATAAAATGTTTTTGCCGTGGCCGCATCTGATGTATAAAGACTTTCCCAGCAAAAAGTTCCAGGAACATATTTTGTAATTTTCGTCATTGTTAATCTCCTTGTGTTGATATGTGGGATAGGTTACATGCAAATGGCAGTTAATCAATTTAAGAGTTGTTAGTGGGCCATAGTGATATTCATCAAATCCTGTTACCGCAGAGATCATTATGTCAGAACTGTTTTTAAACTAAGATTCGGTTATAGATCAAATGCAAAACGTTACAAAAGGTTCCACAAAGATGATGATTAAGAAAAAAGTTGTAATCAGTTGTATTGGGTTTGTCGCTTTGGTCTTGATAATCTTAAGTATTGCGGTTGAACTTGAAGCATCACCGAGCAAAGAAACGCTCTTTCCTGAAGGCCAGCAACATGCCCTCATTATTTTTCATCCGAGTTGGAAATATCATTTTCAGCAAGAACTGACTGCAGCTTTTGCGTCAGGTTTGCATTCCGCAGGCTGGGCGGTGGATAGAATTACAACCTCTTCCAAAAATCTGACTGAATTCGATCGTTATGATCTCTATGTGTTTGGCACAAATACTTACTATTGGAGTCCAGATAGACCGACTAAACGATTTCTTTCAGAAGTAAATTTGAAAGGGAGGCCTTCAGTTGGTCTGGTTAGTGGAATTGGTTTCACAGAACGTTCAGAGAGGATTATGAAGGACCTTATGATAAAAGCAAAAGCCAGTTCAGTAGACATCTTCTCATTTTCTTTATTACGGCCAACGCAAAATTCATTAATACCAATTTCGAATCGACAAGTTGCACTTGATTCTGCTTATCAGGACGGGCTAAAAACGGGGAGAGAGATGACAAGAAGTCAGAGGCTAGTGCAACCAGAGATGTCTCCAGATTAGAAAAAAAGGTGCTAAAAAGATTATTGAATCCAAACGATCAAAAACTCCGCCATGTCCAGGAATCAGCGATGAACTATCCTTAATATTGGCCTGCCGTTTAAACTTCGCTTTTACGAGATCGCCCAGATGAGAAATTAAACCTAGAAAAGCAAAGATTATAATGAGTGATGGTGAGAAAATATGAAATCTATAAGTATAAAAAAGTGTGGCGACCACTCCTGCCGTCGCCATCCCGCCGTATAAACCTTCCCGCGTTTTTTTGGGACTTATAATCGGACATAATTGAGTTTTTCCAAAATGTCGCCCAACAAACCATGCTGCCGTGTCTGTACCTGAGGCAATTAAAATTGCGAGAGTTAATAAGTTCACCCATTGAGAATCTTTAATTAGAAGGCCAAGGCACACAAAGCTAAAAAAAACATATATTGCAGATAAAAAAGGAATCCTCTTCATTAGGGCGAATGCCTTGGTTTCAACATCGACAAAAAATAAATAATACAGAAGTGAAAAATCTAATACGATTGCTGCAATCCAAAAAATGAAATACAGAGGCGTTGTTAGTTTCAACAATAGCAAAAATAAAAGAACTGTAAAAAGTATTTGTGAGAACCAGTAAGTCATCTTCCTAGGATGTTTGAAAAAATTTGCTTCGATTTCATCGATTATGAGCATTCCAGCAATAAATAAGAGTATAAACGTTGCCAATTGACCGAGATTTATCGTCGTAATAATTAAAAAAATAAGAAGTGCTGCTGATCTGATGCGTTTTGAAGTGTTGGACATTGTCGTATTTTACCGCAAGACTTTTGCGATGCCAGCAGTACGGCGAATGACTCTAAATTGCGATATTGGTAAGCGTAGTCATCAATATCTTCAGAAATAAGTATAAAATAAAATTGTGCTTAAAAAGGAGGTTGTAGTGTATAAGTCTATCATCTTAATTATGATGCTTTTTCCTTTCTTGGTTTTATCCAAAGATATAAATTCTCCGGGGTTGGCGAATAAGATATATGTAACCGCTCCAATTGCAAATGGTGGCGCTGGGGCAGGAAAAAACGGTGACCATAAAGTACCACCGTTAAAAACTGCTGGGCGTAGTCTATCACAAATAATGAATGAACCTTATAGTAAATCCTATACAGGCCTGACCTTGCAAGAAGAACAGTCAATCCTTTCCCATATTGATTCAACTAAAATTCAGAGAGTTGAAAATGATTCTCTATGGTCCGCTATTTTACATGCCTACGTTCGAAACTATAAGAAACTTTTTAGAGAAAAGAAAAGCAACGTAATCTCGACAGATTAAATTATCTGCTGACTAACATTAATCAAGCATACATTACATGTGTCATCATCGAAGTGGTCATTGAGTAGGTCTAGACTTAAGTATGAGCGGACCGTCTACGGGAGGATTGTATGAAAGTTCTATTGTGCGCTGATTTGACAGAGCAAAGTCTTGAAAAATTGGCCATTTTCGCAAAAACGCCATACTTTGAAAAGGCCGATGAAATTCATATAACGCATGGTTTTGAGACCAATGTGTATGCTGGGGAATTCTATGCACAATATTATCCATCTGAAAAAGATTTTCCGGTCATTCAGAAATCTTCAATAGAACTTATGAGAAATGTTTTGGATAAGGCCTTTTCTGAAAAAAAGATAGATAGTATCTACTATCATTGCCTTTTTTCACCGAATCGAAAGGACGTGGTGGCAAATTTTGCGGAAACATTAGAGGCAGATCTCGTTGTTGTTGCCACGCGGGCCTTGACTGGTCTGAAGGGCGTTTTCTCATCCAGTTTCGCCGAGTATATGATTCGCCATGCACATTGTAATGTCCTGGTTTTAAAATAGGTTGCTGTTTTTAAAAGACACTGCAAAAGGTGAATGCCAATGAAAATTCGCTTCATTTGCTCTTTATTATTTCTTACGATCTTCATGCAGTTGTTAGGTCCAGTGAGTGCAGATCACAAAGTTTCTGAAGTTTCCGAGGTGTGGGGGAGAGCTGTAGAAGTCCCGCCCGAACAAGCATTTTATGGCCACCGATATTTTATCTATTATGTATTGGATAATCAGAAATATGCGTATCCTATCGCTGTGAAAAACAACCAACAGGAAAAACTTTTGGCCGAGTCGCGCGATAAGCTCATAAAAATCTCGGGTAGTGTTTATTCCAAAATCATAGTTCATGGCGAGATTTCCATGAACATGGTGTATTTCATTCCAGATACGATTTCACCATTAACGTTAGATACTCTGGGGGTTGAAAAAGGTCTAGCTTCGGATAAGCAAAGGACTGACGTAATACCAAATCCGAAACCCTCTAATCGGCCACCGCTGGGGGCCGGAATAGGAGGCGGAATACATTTGTCTAATGTTGCCACAGAAGTGACAATCTATACAGCGGCTGCTTTGCTAATTGGTAATATAATTGCTGATTATATGAAGCGGAAATAACAGAACTTTCCTAGGTTGCCATTCTTGGATTATACGAGAATGTTTTTGACAATTTTTTAATGGACTCCTTTAACTCTGGTTTGATGTCTTTTGGCATGACAACATTTATTGTAACAATTTGATTACCTCGAGTATGTCCAGATATGACTCCCTTTTCCCTGATTCGCAGCTTGGAGCCAGTGCTGACGCCTGAGGGAACTTTGAGTAAGACACCTCCATCTATTGTCGGTACCTCTATTTCCGCACCCAGGATGGCCTCAAAAAAGCTAACGGAAAGTTCTGTGAAAATATCAGCGCCGACACGTTTAAATCCCGGAAGTGTTTTCACAGATATTTGAACATAGACGTCAGCAGGCCGGCCATATTCCATTTCTGCTGAGCCTAATCCTTTAAATTTCAATTTTTGTCCCTCTTCAATTCCGGCAGGTATGGTCACTCGAAGTCTTTTTCCACTGGGTAATGTAATCATCTTTTCTGTGCCAAGAACGGCCTCCTTAAACTCAATGTCGAGATGATACAATTCATCTTCAGTTGGGAATTCTGGGTCGTAAGATTGTCTCCTGCTTGTTTTGCGTCCTCCAAACATATTTTCAAAAAAATCATTAGCACTAAAAGTATCGAAATCATCACCTAAAGGTGATGTATAACGGCCCGCTTTTTGTTGAGTATTATAATAAAATGGGTTTTTGCTTTTTCTTTTCTGGGAGCTCATTGATTCTTCATATTCATGTTGACGTTGCTCATCGGTTTCACCGCGATCAAAGATTGCCTTGGCCTCTTTTGTGCCAATGAGCTCGTACGCATGTGAAACCTCTTTAAATCTTTTTTCAGAATCCTTACCGGGATTCACGTCTGGATGGAGTTTTTTCGCTAGTTTTCGATAGGCTTTTTTTATCTCATCAATCGTAGCATCTTTCGAGACGCCCAGAACTTTGTAAGGATCGATCATTCTATTCTCCACATATGAACGTAGCTCTAAAAAAGAAGACTATGAGTGATAATAGCGACTTGTGAAAATGAAAAAAAACATAATGGGGATTGAGCATGGACCTATCTGAATTCGAGACATGCGTTTATAAAATATACAACGGTTAATACAATTAAAGGAGCTTTTATGAAGTTATCAGAGTTGAAACCATGGCGTTCTTCGCTACTTCCTGCAACAACATGGCCTTTTGGAACTGGCTCGAGAGATTTATTTGGGCTTGAAAACAAGATGTTGGATATGATGCGTAGTTTGGCTGCTGATCGTGATTTTGGTCTTCCACTTGGGAGTGAAGTCGCATTCTATCCTGCCATCGATATCAAGGAAACTCCGGAGAGCTATGTTCTCGAGGCCGAACTTCCTGGTCTGACAGAGAAAGAGGTAAAGCTTGAATTGAAGAATAATACTTTATCAATCACCGGTGAAAAAGCGACAGAAGTTAAAAAAGGCAATGGATACATTCATTCTGAACGTTGTTACGGCGCATTCGCTCGTGAAATTCCACTTGATGAGGAAGTCAATATGGATAAAATCGACGCAGTCTTCAAGAATGGCATTTTGCGTGTAGAACTTCATAAGAAAGAAACCAGCACACCAAAAAGAAAAAAGATTGAAATTCATCACTAAAAAGCTGCGGGCCTTTCCTCGAGGGAAGGCCCGTTTTTTTTGAATCTCTTTGAATAATGATGGCAGCCAAGGAGGCGTCTTTTATGCAAAATGAAATTGAAAAAAGTTTCCCCCTGATTGCTGTCCAAAATACCTTGGTCTTTCCGTCAACCTCCTTGTTTTTAGTTATCGGAAGAAAGATGAGTGTAAAAGCTCTCGATGCCGCTCAGAACAATAGTGGGCATATCGTCGTTGCAGCACAAATACCAACTGGAAAAGACTTATCAGAAATTGATCCGGCAAAAATTTATTCGATGGGCACTCTGTGTGAGTTGCGTAATGTTCACGGACACGAGAAAACAGGTTTTCAAGTTCTGGTCTCAGGCCGAGTACGTTTCAAAATCAATCGTATATTGGAAAAAAATAATTATCTTCAAGTCACAGGCTTCGAACTGCCCGATGAATTTGAAGATGATGCGGAGACGCGCGCGCTTAGTAACAGTATAAAAATATTTGCAAAACAGCTCTTGGAGTTCAAGCCGGGAGCAGATCAAAATATATCCGATCTGATTGCGGAATCAACTAAATACGATGAGATTGTTTATCATTGCGCTTCATATTTAAAATTAGATGTAATTCAGATGCAAGAGTTACTTTCCGAACTAAGTATAAAGAAAAAAATGAAGAAACTTCTCGACTTGATCGGGCGTGAGCGTGAAGTATTTTTATTGGAAAAAGATATCAGAGAAAAAGTCGGGAAGCGGTTGAATTCCGCACAACGCGAAGGGCTTCTTCGTGAGCAGCTGCAGGCAATTAAGGAAGAACTTGGTGAAACCAAAAGTCCCAAACAAGCCGATTTGAGTGATAAAATCAAAAATGCCCAGATGCCTCCGGAAGTTGAAAAAATTGCGATGCAGGAGTTTGAACGTTTGAATTCAATCCATTTCACCTCTCCGGAGTTTCAGGTGATTGAAAACTACTTAGACTGGCTTTGTAGTGTTCCCTGGACTAATGCGACCCAAGAGACGTTCGATCTCAAGCATAGCGAATCAATTTTAGATCAACAGCACTATGGATTGGCAAAGATCAAGCGAAGAATTTTGGAGCATATTGCAGTTGCAAAATTGACACAAAATCAAAAGGGATCAATTCTTTGTCTCGTTGGTCCGCCAGGTGTTGGTAAAACGAGTCTGGGAAGAAGTATTGCCGAAGCAATGGGCAAAAAATTTGTTCGTGTAAGCCTCGGTGGAATAAGAGATACGTCGGACATTAGAGGGCATAGAAGAACCTATATTGGCTCAATGCCAGGAAGGATTATCCAAGGTCTAAAGCGAGTTGGTGTTAATAATCCAGTTATGCTGTTCGATGAAATAGACAAGCTCGGTAGTAGCTTTATGGGTGATCCATCAAGTGCCATGCTGGAGGTATTGGACCCAGAACAGAACCATAATTTTGTAGATCATTTTCTGGATGTTCCTTTTGATCTCTCTCAAGTATTTTTTATAACCACGGCCAACAGACTAGATACCATTCCAGAGCCACTGCGTGACCGAATGGAAATTATTGAATTGTCGTCTTATACCATGACTGAGAAAATATTTATTGGTGAAAGATTTATCTTACCAGTTGTTCTTAAAGATGCGGGTTTAACCCCAGAAGATTTTAACTTTCCATCAGAGCTATTTGGATTTGTCGTCGAAGGTTACACACGTGAGGCAGGAGTGCGCGAATTGAAAAGGGTGCTATCTTCCATTTGTCGCGCTTGGGCCTACGATAAAATTAATGAAACGACGCAATCTACGACTATCGACAAAAAGCAAATTGAAATTTACTTGGGACCACCAAAATTTATGAAGTCCCAGCGGTTGTTGAATTGGGTACCTGGCCTTGCCACTGGACTTGCTTGGACCCCCGTTGGAGGAGATGTTCTTTATCTGGAAAGTCTCAAGGCCTCGGGCACTGGCAAGTTAAAATTAACAGGGCAGTTGGGAGATGTGATGAAGGAGTCGGCCGAAATTGGCCTAAGCTATATTTGCTCGCGATTGAGTCATCTAAATCCAGACTTCACCTGTCAGAAATACGATTTTCATTTGCACATTCCTGCCGGAGCGATTCCAAAAGATGGACCTTCTGCCGGCGTAACGATGGCGACGTGCTTGGCCTCATTGATTATTGAGAAGGCCGTTGATCAAGACCTTGCCATGACAGGAGAATTAACTCTTTCCGGAAGTGTTCTTCCTGTGGGCGGAATCAAAGAAAAGGTGTTGGCGGCCCATCGTGCAAAACTTAAAAGAATAATTATTCCGAAGGGGAATCTAAAAGATCTTTATGAAGTTCCCGAAGAAATTCGAAAGGAAATTGAATTTATCTCTGTTGAATCAATGGACGAAGTTCTTGAAATAGCTTTGAAATTGACTCAAACGATTACAGCATATTGGTCGAATGCTCCGCAAGCAGAGGTCCTGACAAGTTGAAAATCGGACCCACCTAAAAGCACAGCTCAAATGTGAATAATTATAGATATAAATATGGTTCCTCTGTGTCATCGAGGTGTTGTTGTAATTTTTCTCGTTTCACGGCATTTTTCATGCTGTAGTTCCGGGCACGCTGCTGTAGTCAATGTCTTCATCCAAAATAATGACATCGCAAGCATCAGGCGAGCGGCCTCGAGAATAGTTGTCCCCATGGGAACAGTTACGAAATCCTTGATTCATTTTTTTGGGGAAGAAGATGGTGAGATGGTGGTACGTCCATTAAAACTCATTAATGAACGTCCACCACCTTTCCTTTTTACCGCACGTTAGGTTTTCCCCAGTGCGGCTGCAGAGCTGGCATTTCGTGTACTGCTTTCGTTTTAGCTTGTAACTTAAGTCGGTCCACGGCATACATTAAAAGCATCAACTTGGCATGTACCCTTCGCCTCAACCATAAGCTGAGGCCACCATTAAGGTTTTCAAACTGAGTTTGAACAACCTGCACTCTAGAGATCCTCGCTCTGCCAATTGTTTTACTGCAATTGGCGTCATTGCTTTGTGATCTCCACTGTCCCGCTTAAATGCTTACAACAGGCGGTTCGACTTTATCATATCGACATGACAAAGTTTTATGCCCATGATTTCGATCGGATTATGGCCATCCTTTCGAACATTAAGCGGTTCCGAGCTTTCACTGACCATCCTTCTCAACATGTCGTCCCAACACCCTCTGGAGAATTTACCTGCTGCGAATGTCTCACAAGTTAGCAAGTAATGTTTACCTTCGTCCTGTTTGAAGAGGACTCAGAATTCTCCAAGCTCAAAGTTGGACTTCTCCAATTATGAACTTTTTAAGGTTAGCGGGTTCGCTTTCGCTACAACCTATCAATTGGCCTCAAGGGAGCGACCCCTTTAACACCAGCTTCAAGCAAAAAAGTTACCTTCAATGCCTGTGATGGAGGCCGCGGAAATAGTGAAACCCTTATTTCCGGCAGGACTTACACCTGCGGAGGATCAGCTAGCTTCGCTACCTTCAAACAAGTTCAATTCTACTCACGACAAGGAGAAATTCAACATGAACGATGTCAGACAGCACCAAAGCTTGGGTCACTGAATATTGTCATCATGCCCATTGAGTAAAAGAATTATACGACAGCGCCCATACAGCTTTTTAATTCGTCACGATTGGTTACATCAATGCAACCGTTTTTTAGTTTAATGATTCCTTCTTTTTGTAATTCAGATAATGTTCTGATGAAGGTCTCATTCGCCGTGCCAGCAAGTGATGACAGTTCAATGCGTGATAATTTATGAGGAATGCTAACGGTATTTTTCCCTGAGACCTTTCCGTAACTAGTCGCAAGGTTGTTTAGCGTTTCGGCAACTCGTTCTCTGACAGATTTCTTTGAAAGACTGAGAATTCTAAGCTCATCGCGCTCAGTATAGTTTTCTAACTTGCTAATTATGTGCATAGCAAGTTGCGGGTATTTATGAAGTTGATTTTGCATAAATGTTTTATCAAAGAAATAGATAGTAGTGTTCTCCATGGCAACAGTTGAGTAGGTGGCAAAACTTGTTGTTTTCGAGAGCAGACAGTTTATTCCAAAAAAATCACCTCTTTCAGCGAGTGTGATGATTATATCGTCACCGTTATCTAAACTTTTAACTTTCTTCACAAGTCCGCTTACGATGCATGATACGCCGAAAAAAGGTGTTCCTTGGTAATGAATGGTCTGTCCTTTTTTATAATGGCTTTGAATTTTTGCGTTCTCAATTTCTTCAATCAGCGAATTTGGGCAGCTGTTGAAAAAAGGAAGATTCCTGAGATCGCTTGCTAAATTTGTAGCGTTACCTCTGAGACCATGAACATGGTCCACTCTAACGCCGCTCGCAGTAAACACAATAACCCCCTTTCTTTAAGTTAATAAAAAAATTGCACCAATTTTTGGAAATGCTTCCGTAAATCTGTGATTCTTAAATTTGACGTGCTTTTATTGGAATTGGAGTTTCATGTCAAAACGAATTTTATAGAGGGATGCATTCAAAAAATTACATCTGAGTAAGAATTATCGTCATTGGCCTTGCAGCTTAAAATCTCTTGACTAGGCCTTTATTGTTATTTTTCGGGATAAGATTCATCGGGGATTTTATCATAGTTAAGCTTGCTAAAAGGTTCCTGGTAAAATCAATTGACTGATGAATCATTGAAGGCGCGTCCCAGAGCCGCTCTTGGCGTTTTTTAATTAATCATTGATTAATGATTTGGCAAAGGTTTCTATCATTTTTTATTAAACAGATTGCCAGCGGCCATCTGTTGGATTATTTTTCATTCAAGTATTTAACTTGCATAATACATTTCTTTTTTACCCGCGTGACATTCAGAAAATGAATCAATTTCACTAAAACAGGATATTTATTATCTGTATATCCTATGATAATCACCAAAATAATTTCACTTTGAGAGCACTTTTTTGGCCGTAATTCGTGATTTCGATTTATTTTTGGCAAAAATACTTTCATTTCTTTCAAAAAAAATAAAACATTGCCACTCTTTTCATCTTGTCCCCCAAAAAAATGAAACATGAGTGACTCTAAGCAATCATCTCGACCGAAGAAGTCATCGTGATTTTTCAGCTTGGCAAATAGAATATTTAGAAGACGATCGCGACCATTGTAAAAAAAGGATTTTTTATGAGTTTAGAAAAATTTATGAGAAAGGATTTCGTAACTGTTCCCATGGGGACAACTATTCTCGAGGCCGCTCGCCTGATGCTTGATCGCCATGTAGGCGATGTCATTATTTTGGATGAAGACATTGACTACAGCAGCGTGCCCGGAACTCCGGTGGGGCTTTTAACAGATCGTGACATCGTGTTGACCTTTGCCAAGGCCGGCAGACTAGATCCAAGCAGCAAAGTCAGTATTTTCGCCAACGGAAATGTCATGACCGCATCAATCACGGATGGTCTGGGCGAAACGATCAAAAAGATGAGTCAAAGTGGCATTCGAAGAATTCCCGTCCTTAACAGCAATAAAAAGGTGGCGGGAGTGCTCTACACCGACGATTGCATTGAATTGTTAGGAGAGGAATTAAACTCTTTGGCGACCATTATGAAAAATGCCGTGAAACGAGAAAAATTACAACAACGCCTCGATGACACAGAGGAACCATATTTATATCTATAATGATTCACATTTGAGCTGTGCTTTTGATTAATACTTAGCGATAGGGGTGTTTATGCTTTGTAGTCTCAATAAATTGAAAATGTATGATGTTGTTGCGAACGATGGGCAAATTGGGAAAATCAAAGATTATTATTTTGACGAGAAGAATTGGGTTGTTCGCTATCTCCTGATCGATTCCTGTGGATACTTGAATCGCTCAAATGGATTTATCTCGACCTCCTCAGTCAGCAATATCGATATGAGGGCCAACAAGATCCATGTTAATTTCTCGATTAGCAAAATTGGGTTAAACACAAAAACAAAAAAAGAAACAAATCCTAGAGAAAAAAAGATTGATATCCAGTTCTCAGATTTTTTTGAACGCCCGAGTTACTGGGGTTTTTTAGACAGTCCTTGGGTGGTAGGCCCTCAAGGAGTGATCTACGAAAATATTCCGGGTAAAAATGAGATTAGGCTGCCCTCCGGCCAACCTAATTTGCCGTCTTATAATCAGATAACCAGATATCAAGTTCATGCGATCGATGCATTTTTAGGCCAGATTGTGGATATCTTGGTGAATGAAGATACGTGGCAATTTCAATTTTTGGAACTAGAGAAGGAGAACTGGACTGATTGGCAGTCGACGCTTCTGCCCTACGATCTAATTGAAAGACTGAATCCTGGGGCGAGAAATATTGAGGTTCTGACAAATCGCAATCTCGTTTTAACGTCGCCGACGTATAATCCAAAGTCACTGCCGAATTTTTATTTTGAAAGCATCCTTCAGCATCACCAGGACTATACTCAGCTTAGGCCCGAGGAGATTAAGAGGCTCGAGTTGAGGAGTTAGGATCTAGAAATCTTTAACAAGATCGTCGAATTGTTGCAGCGATGAAAAACATTTGTGCTGAGTATGTTTATAAATTCCATCAAGTGATAAATGATCATCAGACAACAAAAGTAAAGTTTGCTTACATTTAGATGGGCCCAATAGTTTTGTCAGATATTGTGGTAAATATTGTTCGCTAAAATGCCGAGCATCTAAAACAAGATAGTTGGCACCAATCGCCTCGGTGGTTTGGCCTAAAACATCTATAGATAAGTGATGGTCGAAGTAAAAGGCTTTATGTCGATAGTGTGCACAAACGAGAGCGCAGCATAAAATGCCTAATTCCTTATCAAGATTTTCAGGTGAAATAAAAACTAAAACCTTATCACTTCGTGGGGTACTCCTCCATGCGCCATAAAGGATGTCGCTGACGTGAAATTTGATAATAGATAAGATCGCAATTTCTTGCATTGTTGTTATCTTGCCTTGCTTAACACGTGCATTAACTTCAAATAATAGCGGCACGACAACATTAAGAACCAGTTCCCTTGGATTGAGGATCCCAATCATCTTGTGAAGCTCATGAGAAATTACATCAAGTTTATATGTATTAAGCGCTAATAATGTATGCTTTAAAATATTATCTACATTGATAGTCTGTGAGACTTGAGACCCCTCAGGATCGATAGGGTGGGCCGGAGTCTTCTTTGAAAACTTTGCCAGAAGCTGCGTCAACTCTAACGTAGAATAGTTGGCAATCGAACCAATAGAATTTCCATATTTGCACAATTCATTGAGCATTTGCAGTTTATGAATATCATCGTCACTATAAAGCCTGCGACCATTTTCAGCACGTGTTGGTGTGACGGCCCCGTACCTCTTTTCCCATGCACGCAGAGTGTGAATTCCAACGCCACATAGCCGACTTGCTGCCTGGATACTACTTTCCATCATTGCTTTTCTCCAATTACATCAAGCAAAAAATAATGCATGCAAGAGTATCTATCTCGTGAGATGTTTCTTCATATCGATCGATCATCGCAACCAATGATTGAAATCAATGCAGATTGCCTCGGTTGCTTAGGTTGCTTAGGATCATCACCCCCTGTAAGTAGATACATTGCCTAGTCGCTCAATAAAATCAAAGATCAGACTGTGAAGGGTA
>JAHFAA010000388.1 GCA_023250775.1 Bdellovibrionales bacterium | reverse complement strand
TGATAAAATCCTGAGGTTTGCCGTTAATCGCCGCAAAATATTCTGGAGCAAGTCGAACAGCAGGCTGGAAACCGATATCGCCGCCATTGGGTGCGGCCGATGTCTGACTAAACTTATTCGCCAACTCAGAAAATTTACGTGGATCAAGCTTAAGTTGCTCGTAAACTTTCATGGCAACTTCCATCGCACCTTTCATTTCATTATCAGAAGGATTGGCAGTCATACGAAAAAGAATATGCGCCGTACGATACTCTGGGTATTTTGCGTAGTAATTTTTGACGTCCTCGTCGGTGACCACAATCTTCTTTAAAAGAGGTTCTAGATCTTTGCTTACTTGTGCATGATAGAGAACATCTTCCATCTTTTGTTTAACAACGGCATCGTCTTGCAGCTTCGCTTTCTTCGCTCTGTCGATACCAAGCTCTCTGTTAATCATGTCATTAACAACTTTTTCTCTTGTAACAATTTTATCTGCGATAAAAAGGAGGTTTTGCTGATAAGTGGTTTCGAAATCTTTGAGATAAATTGGCTTGCCGTTAACCTCAGCAATCGGCAACTTATCTTTGTCGTTTGCAAAAAGAAGATTAGAAATCAAAAGACACAGAACAATCAATGACAGTCGAATCATAAGATTCCCAAGTTATTAATATTCATTGTAAAAATTAACATAACTTGATTTGCTGTGCAATAATTTTTGCGAAACTAAACACCTCTCCTGCATTGATTCCTGCTTTGGGATAATAACTAAAACTATAATCTTGATTAATTCGATAGGTCTTTGGCTCTCTCAAGAGAAAATCAATGAGACGGGTACGCCACTCTTGATGTTTTTCAAAAACCTCTGGTGAGAATTTGACTGTAATCGATTTATCGTTGGCGGCAATTGCGATGACCCCAATTTGACCAAGAATTATTTTCGATTTTAAGATGTTAAACAGGTTTGCGGTTTCGATAGGCATTTTCTCATAGTAACTTTCAAGATCCTGATAGGCTTCGTCTAAGTCTTTGACCTGCTTCAAGCGTGAAAGTTGTTTATATTGCCGCAGGCGCTCAGAGGGATCGGTGATAAAGTCACTGGGGATAAAGCATGGGAAGCCAATATTGATTTCAAGTTCGAGTGAGCGATCTGCCTCTTGACCTTTGAGCTCGTTAATCGCTTCCTGTAAAAGTTCAAGATAGAGTTCAAGCCCGACAAGCTCGATGTGGCCACTCTGTTCTGCTCCTAAAATATCTCCGGCCCCTCGAATTTCCATATCTGCAGAGGCGAGATTAAAGCCGCTGCCAAGTTCTGCATATTGCTGAAGTGCTTTTATACGTTGCTCAGCATCGGCTCCAATGGTGCGTTCGGGAACAATAAAATAAGCGTACGCTTTTCGCTCACTTCTTCCAATACGACCTCTTAATTGATGAAGCTGTGCCAAGCCGTAAGTATCTGCGCGATCAATAATCATGGTGTTTGCATTGGGAATATCAATGCCGGATTCTATAATTGTGGTCGAAACTAAAATTTGAAATTTGCCTTGATAAAAATCGTTAATAATTTTTTCGAGCTCATGTTCGTTCATTTGTCCATGACCAAAACGAATCGAGACATCGGGTACAACGTCTTGAATTTTTGCAACAAAGGACTCCATATCCTGAATCTTGTTGTGAACAATAAAGATCTGACCGCCACGGGACGTTTCATTTAAAATTGCCGTTTTATAAATCGTAAGATCTTCATGAACGATGAACGTCTTAATAGATTGGCGGTTCGGAGGGGGCGTCTTTATTAGAGCAATATCACGCAAGCCTAAAAAAGAGAGCTGTAGAGTTCGTGGAATGGGAGTTGCTGTAAGAGTAAGAAAATCGACAGCGTTTTTTAGGAGTTTAAGTTTCTCTTTGTGGCCAACTCCAAAACGATGCTCTTCGTCCACGATGACAAGACCTAAATCTTTAAAGCCGATATCATTTGATAGTAGTTTATGAGTTCCGATAACAATATCGATAATACCCGCTTTCAATTGGAGAATAATTTCTTTGCATTCTTTTGCGGATTTAAAGCGGGACAAAAATTCGATTTTTACGGGAAATTTTTTGAAACGTTCTTGAAAGGTGTGATAGTGCTGTAGGGTAAGAATGGTTGTTGGAGCGAGCAAGGCGACCTGTTTTTTATCAAGGACGGCCTTAAACGCTGCCCGCATGGCAACTTCGGTTTTACCAAAGCCAACATCGCCACAGACCAAAAAATCCATGGGCCTCGAATCTTGCATTTTATCGAGAACGGCCTCAATGGCGGCCAATTGGTCAGGCGTTTCGTCGTAGGGAAAAGCTAATTCAAATTCCTTAAACAAATGATCAGGCGGAGAAAACGCAAAGCCTTTTGAAAGGGCACGCGAGGCATTCAGCTGTAAAAGATCAAAGGCCAACTTCTTGGCAGATTCTTTGGCGCGCTTTTTTGCTTGAGAAAATTTAGAATTGCGTAAAGTATCAAGTTTAAATGTCGCAGTGGCGTCGGCATGTTTCTGAATTTGATCGATCTTAAATACGGGAACATAGACCTTGTCCTTTTCGGCGTATTCTATGACAAAAAATTCTGAACGAGATCCACTCGTAGAAAGAGACTCAACACCTAAATACTTTCCGACACCATATTGGGCATGGATTACATAATCGCCGGTGATCAACGTAGATATTTTCTCTGCAAAAAGGTCAACGTTCTTGGATTTGGTGCGCGAGGGAAGTTTTTTCTTAACGCCAAAGATGTCAGCTTCGGTTAAGAGAAGCAAGTTTTCACTTTTTAAAAATAAACCTTCAGTGGCATCAAAATTTATAAAGTTGATGGAATGTGAAAAAGCTTCAAAATGTTGTTGAGCGAGGAAAAGAAATTCTTCTTTTGCCTTTTCAGAGATTGTTAAAAAAGAAACAAGCCCACCTTCAGATAAGAACGACCCTAGCGCTATGAATTTTTTTGCAAGGATATCATGCTGGGTATTGTTCTCAAAAATCCGTGGACCCCAAAAGGCCTTAGGTGTTTCGGCGTTAATAGCTACAAAATTTTGCAAGTCCTGTTCATTACCTATTGAGAAATTTTCAACTGCAATCGAAGCGCCGGGATGAGAAAGTACCTGAAAGTCAAAAAACTTTTCTGGGCGGGGAAGAATGTTGTCTGTTTGCTGATTTTGTTCATGAGTAGAAAAGTGTGACTGCAGCTCTTCTCGCATGTGATCAACTTCAAAAGACAAAGAACGCTCATCAAAGAAAATAGGGATATAGTTTTGATTCAATAAATATTCGAATAGAGTTGGAGCTTCGCCACTAAAAAATAAAGGGAAAAAAATAGGAAAGCGTTCAAATCGTTTTCCGGCATTAACAGTCGACAAAATGTGATTGCGGGGCTCTACCTTATTCTTTTGGCCAGGTGACGGCATTGGTAAATTAGATCTGAGGTTGAGACGAAGCTCGGGGTCATTCAAAACACTCCAGGGAGTCGCCCCAATTTTTATCTCAAGCAGTTTTGTTGACTTGTCGATTTTCTGCAGATCCTTATCAAAGGGGTGAATTGTCTCTATCATCTCGTCAAAAAAATAAATCCTGACCGGGCCTTGGCCAAAAAGAAAGATGTCAAAGATCTCTCCCCTTTTTGAAAATGTTCCAGGCCCATCAAGGCTGGAGATATTTCTATATCCTGCTTGCACGAGAGAACGCGACAATTCTTCTTGTGGAATGATGTCACCTTCAGCAAGTTTGAAAATTTTTTTTGAAATCCAATCGAGAGGGCACAGGCGTTTCATGGCCTCATAAATGCTGATGCCGATAATTTTGGGGGCCGTGCCAATTGCGAGCTGGTTCAAGAGCATAATTTTTTCACAAAATTCCTGCTCTGAGGGAAGGTACGGAGAATATGGGTTTGAAAAACTAGTAAGGTGAAAAAAATTGTCATTTTCGTCAGAATGCATAGAAAGCATAAGAGGTTCCAACGAAGTTTCATC
>JAHFAA010000387.1 GCA_023250775.1 Bdellovibrionales bacterium | reverse complement strand
TTCTATCTCATCGGAATCTCTCAAACTAATTTGAGTGAAATTGTAGTCGCCCTTTCAAATACTTATACGATTTAGTTCCATTATCTTTAATCGCGTTTATGTCGATAAGCTTCAACGCGATTGTGATTGTGGAGGAAGAGTTGTCACTTTTTTCCTGTGCACATTTAAGTAAAAAATACCTAAGCAAATATGTCTTACAAGATGTGAGTTTTTCCTTAGCTGAAGGGCACTTTTATGTCTTGATGGCCCCCAATGGCGCCGGAAAATCTACCGTTCTTCGCTTGATTATGGGGTTAGAGCGCCCAACAGCAGGAACCATGTCTTTTTTTGGCGCCAGTCACGATGTGAAGGGAATTCCTCAGAATTTACGTGGCCAAGTCGGGCTTGTGGCGGAAACAATAGAATTCGATCCCGGCTCCTCGCTCATCCGCTTTTTAAAATTTTATGCCACCCTCTTTCCCTTCTATGATCTCAAATGGGTTTGCAACATGGCCCAGGTCCGCAGTATCGATCTCACGCAAAAATTTCAAAAACTTTCGCGCGGACAGAAAATGCAAATCATTCTGCTGGCCGAGCTGGCCAAAAAACCCAAGCTCCTTCTCATCGATGAAATCACCTCTGTCCTCGATCCCTATTCGCGAGAATTCTACCTCCATCAGTTGAGCGATTTTACCTCACAAGGTGGAACGGTGCTGCTCACCACAAACGTCATTAATGAGGTTGAGCACAAGGCCTCCGATCTCCTTATTCTCAAAAATGGCAGTGTCGTCTGGGAATCCCCAATCGGTGAGATTTTTCGTCAATTTATTAAAATTATTCTCCCCGACCCGATCTCCGAGGACACCTTAAATATTTTAAGCAACGCCGGCCTCTATCCCATCTCTCGCATCCGCATTGAAGGACGCTGGATGAGCACAGTGGTAGGCCCCGCGGCCTCCCTTCCTTCGCTGCCTTTCGCATACTCACAAAGCAATATCAGTGCAGAAGATCTCTTTAAATATTTTTTTAAAAACTCCTTAGACCAAAAGGTCGAGAGTAAAGTGAAGGCAGATGATCTTAAGGCCGCTTAAATATTATTTAAGTGATTATATAAAAAAGCTCGCGCTTGCCACGATCGCAAGTATTGCCTTTGGACTTTTTCTCCTAGGGCCTCTGGCCGATTCCTTTAAAGAAAAAATGATGTTCATCAATTGGGCCATCTCCGTCACTCTTTATGGCACGTTTTTTTATGCCTACCCTCTGCAAAATATTTCAAAATGGTACATGAATACACCTCTGGCAAAATCAACGTGGTTCTATTTCAACTGCATCTTTCAACTCAGCAAATTGCTTTTAACCTTTGTGGTGTTTGTTTCCATTTTGGTGGTGGAAAAATCACTCTATCCCGTATCACCCATGGCCGAGGTCAATAATGACTATCAGGTAAACTCAACCATTCTCGCCTACGCACAGGAGTTCTTAAGCTCGAGCATGGTTGGACTCATGCTGACCTTCTTGACACTCTTTTTGTGCTTCGTTTTCAACGTCGATCCCTATGGCCCCTTTCGCGCAGGCATTATCCCTTTCACCAAAGAAGGTTTTAAAGAAGAATGGAAAAGATGGTGGGCCTCGTTGAGTAAAAAACAAATGGCCCAGGCCGGCGCCACTGTTGTGGTCTTTCTCTTTATTGGTTCTCTCATTACCGATTGGATTTATTCCAAGGCCCTTCTGGTGGCCATCATTAACACCCTGGCCATCTCTCTGGTGGTTCTCACATACGATCGCGCCTTTACCTTTACACGCCCCTTCCAAAAAAAGGTTGCCATCATCTTGGTCGTGCATTTTTTTGTAACTTGGCAGGGGATGATGGCCTATTCCCGCTGGATGACTTCGACTCCCTTATCTGTGGGAATGCAATTGCAGGAATTTGAATTCCAAGGAAAACGCTTCAGTGCCAATGAATATGAAAAGGCCAAAACACTCCTGATGGGACCCGAGCTGACCAGTCGTGATATTCAACGATTAATTTTTCTTGCCGAGAAATCTTTTCCACTCAAAATCAATCACCCCATGAGCGAGATGCTTCGCTTCGATTCTTTGCTCTCCCATCCCTTTGCCGATGTTGATATGGAAAAGGTCTGTCTGAGCAAACAAAACACTTCAGGTCTTTTGGAATGCCTGAATCTTATTTTAACAACCCAGCTCACACCAACGGCGATTGATCATCTTCTTGACCACCTCTGGGCACTGGAAGGAAAAGACGATCTCTCCAACATAAAAAATCTTCAGCGCCTGCTCTATTATAAAATTACCTATACTGAGTCTGATCTAAAAAAATTCCTCATGTCGAACAACCCCTATAAGCAATTTATTGCACTCTCTTTGATTGATCGACAAAATGCCATGCCTTTGCTGTACACCAGCGGCACTTGGTTTAAGGGAATACAAGAGGTCAATCTACCTTTGGCACGGGAAGTGGTCTCGAAGGCCACCTGCTATCCGGTGCATGATATCGATCTGATCCAGGGGACTTTTTTACGCTCTCGTCACCCGGCCTCATGTGCCCTGAGCGATAAATTCAGAGAGCTAAACGGGATTTAGTTTTTACTTCGGGCCTTCTCAACTAATTCTGTGAATTTTGGTAAATTTCGAAGAGTCGCCAAATTATCATCGGTCTGCAATTTTTCCCAATCTTTAAATCCAAAATTCAAAGCACGTTCCAAAAAGGTAAATCCTTTATCCACTTGCTCTTTTTTTGAATAAAAGCACGCTAAATTATAGCAAGCTTCGGCATTCTTCTTATCACAACCCAAAAGATAGAATTCCAACCCCAGCGCCTCCTGGCCCAATTTACTCTTCATGACCCCAGCGTTGAAACATCCTGCCACCTGATCGAGATAACAGGCGCGACGAAAAAAGACAAACGCCTTTTCAGATTCATTTTTTTCATCATAATAAAACCCAAGACGCATACACCCTTCACGAGATTTGTAATCACACGAGTGGATGAGAAACAAAAGCACATCACCTTCGTGATCATCAAATTCAATGAATTCTCCTTGCTGAGTATTCCCCAGCAATTGCTCATCCTTGTCTTGATTGTTTTCTTTTTCGTCTTGCTTCTCTTTTTCCTGAGTTTCCACCGGCCGTAGCACCTTTTTTCGAGACTCAATCAACTGAGAGATACTGAGGCAAGCATCCCCATTTTTAAAGCGGCAGGCCTTTCTAAAAAAAAGTTCACTTTCCAGAGGCGCGTTATGACTCTCCTTAAGCTTTCCGGCCTGAAAACAACTGTCTCCGTGATCCAGATTGCACCCAATCTCGAAATATTTGAAAGACGATTTCACTTCTTGAGCATTTTGATAGCTTGATCCAATCAGATAACAGACTTGGCCATCACCATTCAGACACTTTTTTTCTTGAAGTGGGTCAATCTTGACCTTTTTCACCTTAACCGGCGGAGGAGCAGGCGGCCCTGCACTCGTTTGCAGAGCAACTTTTGCACATCCCGTCGCCAGCAAAAATAATAAAAGCAGAAAAAATTTCAACATACCTTATAATTATATTATGAAGTGTAGAAATTAGCCATGTTACACAAAGAAGATTGGATTATTCTCGTCGTCGTGATTCTGAGTGTTGCCGCCAGTATTTATTTTCACGTGCGCCCGAATACGATTCAAAATGCTTTAACCCTGCCACCCAAAGTAAAGACCTACTCCACTCCGGCACCATCAAAAGAAATTGAGATTAAATTTCAGCAGAAGAAACGCCCTTAGAGCTCGTTATCGCGAATATCCATGAGAATATCAAAATAGTAGTAGCTTTTTGGCTGTCCCGCTCCAGCGTCATGATCTGGAATGAGTTTGAGGCCCTTGGTTTTTAATAGAAGTGCTTTTACCTCGGGATTTTGCAAAATCTTTTGCCGGGTGGCCTCGCGAATAATTTGAAAGTGAGCTTCTGAACCTGGGCCCATATCTTTATAGTCAAAAGCGC
>JAHFAA010000386.1 GCA_023250775.1 Bdellovibrionales bacterium | reverse complement strand
AAAAATTAGATGACGTTGACCCCGACCTCCTGGCCACTTTTGAAAAACTGGGCATTCCCATTTCCGAGCAAAAGCGATTAAGCGGCGTGGCCGTGGATGCGGTCTTTGATAGTGTCTCGGTTCACACCACCCACCGTGAAGAGCTGCATAAGGCGGGCGTGATCTTTTGCTCCTTTTCTGAGGCAGTAAAAGAACATCCAGAGCTGGTCAAAAAATATTTGGGCACAGTTGTTCCCTACTCCGACAATTTTTATTCCGCCTTAAACTCGGCAGTTTTTAGTGACGGTTCCTTTGCCTTTATCCCTAAAGGGGTTCGCTGCCCTCTTGATCTCTCGACTTATTTTCGCATCAATGCCAAAGAAACCGGCCAGTTTGAGCGCACACTCATTGTGGCGGAGGAAGGCGCCTTCGTGAATTATTTGGAAGGTTGTACCGCGCCCCAACGCGATGAAAATCAATTGCATGCCGCCATCGTGGAATTAATCGCTCTCGACAATGCCACTGTTCGCTACTCCACTGTGCAGAATTGGTACGCCGGCGACAAGGAAGGCAAGGGTGGCATTTATAACTTTGTCACCAAGCGTGGAAATTGCCTGGGCGTGAACAGCACCATCAGCTGGACCCAAGTTGAGGCGGGCTCGGCGATCACCTGGAAATATCCAAGCTGCAATTTAATCGGCGACAACTCTCAAGGTGCTTTCTACTCCGTGGCGCTGACCAATAATAAAATGCAGGCCGACACCGGCACCAAGATGATCCATATCGGGAAGAACACCAAGAGCACCATTATCTCCAAAGGTATTTCCACCGACTCTTCGGAAAATAATTATCGTGGTCTGGTGAAAATCAATGCCAGCGCCGAAGGGGCACGCAACTATAGCCAGTGTGACTCCATGCTGATTGGAGACAAGTGCGGCGCCAATACTTTTCCCACGATTGATATCAAAAATTCCAGCGCCATGGTGGAACATGAGGCCACCACCTCAAAAATTTCCGAAGACCAGCTTTTTTATTTGCAGTCACGCGGGCTGGATAATGAAAAAAGTGTTTCCCTGATCGTCAACGGCTTTTGCCATCGCGTTTTTAAAGAACTGCCGTTGGAATTTTCAGTCGAGGCGGTGAAGTTAATTGAAATGAAATTAGAAAACTCAGTCGGATAAGGAATCTCTATGTTAGTGATTAAAAACCTCCATGCCAAAGTCGCCGGACGAGATATTTTAAAAGGCCTTGACCTCACCGTCAAAGCGGGTGAAGTTCACGCCATTATGGGCCCCAACGGTTCGGGCAAAAGTACTCTCTCAAAGGCAATCGCCGGCCATCCTGCCGTCACCATTACCGAAGGCACGATGGAGTATCAGTACGACGGCAAACCAGTCTCGCTGAAACCGCTGGAGGCCTATGAGCGGGCGCTGCGCGGGATTTTTCTTGGCATGCAATATCCGGTTGAAATTCCCGGTGTCAGCAATATTAATTTTCTGCGCGACTCCTTCAATGCCGTTTGTAAATTCCAAGGCGCGCCTGAAATGGATGAGATCAATTTTCGCCAGCATCTGACGCCCAAGTTGAAGCTTTTGGAAATGAATGAAAGCTTTCTTGATCGCTCGGTCAACGCCGGCTTTTCCGGCGGCGAAAAAAAGAAAAATGAAATTCTGCAGATGAGTGTTTTAAATCCGCGCATCAGCATGCTGGATGAAATCGATTCTGGCCTGGATATTGATGCGCTCAAAATTGTGGCCAATGGTGTGAACAAACTTAAGAGTCGTTACAATGCTGTTATTTTAGTCACTCACTATCAACGCTTGCTCGACTATATCATTCCCGACTTTGTGCATATTTTGAAAGATGGAAAAATTATTAAGACCGGAAATAAAGATTTGGCGCGCGACTTAGAGACCCATGGCTACGTTTAAGAGGATAAGCTTGTGCAAAATATATCAGAATTAACACAAACCTGGGCCACGACATTGGCACCGCTCTGTAAGAGCGAAAGACAGCTGAGCGCCTTACATGCCTTGCGCGAATTTGGCCTCCCCGATCCCCACTTGGAGGCCTGGGCCTTTACCAAAACTCTTCCCGCCTTGAGTGCCATGACTCCAGCTTTCTCGCTTCCCTCCACCGCCCTGCACTCCGTGCCCAGTCGCTATGAACTGACAGTACAAGACGGCAAAGTGCTGACCCACACTCTCCCTCCTGGGTGTGCCTATAATGAACAATTTGATAACGACACTTTTCTCGACGCCATGGATACTCTCCATAGCATGGTTCCTGAGTCGAGCACGGGTACGCTTTCGGCCTCCGGGTCCGCGACTCTCTTCGTTCATTTCACAGAAACCGCCGGCACCCGTGGCAAGATTACGCCATCCCGTCTTACCTTTAATCTTGCTCCTGAATCTAAACTGGATTTAATTTTTATCTTCGATAATTTTTCTGAAGCCGGCCTGACGCTTTCGCGCGTTGATTTTCATCTGCAAGAAAGAAGCGAGGCCCACGTCGCCATTATTACTTCCAAAAATACCCAGCGCTTCACCTTTCAGCGATGGCGCGCCTTTTTAAAACGCGATGCTCGTTTGCACTCGGTGGTTTTGACTTCGGGAGCGCAACCTTCGCGCCATGAATTTGAGGCCCAGCTGCTTGAACCCGGTGCTGAGGCCACGATGCAAGGTTTGTATCTTCTGGCCGGAAAGCAGCATGCCGACATTACCACCGCGATTCATCATCTGGCCCCGAACACCACAAGCTCACAGCTCTTTAAGGCCGTCGTGCAAGATGAGGGCCACGGGGTCTATACCGGAAAAGTGGTGATTCACCCCGGGGCAAAAGGCGCCAATGCCGGCCAAAAAGCGTTGGGTCTTTTGATGGGTAAGAATGCTCATTTTTCCACCCGCCCGCAGTTGGAAGTTTACAATGACGACGTCAAGTGCGGTCATGGAGCGGCGGTTGGACAGCTCAATCAAGATGAATATTTTTACCTCGCCTCACGCGGAATCTCTCCCGAACGGGCGAAACAAATTTTACTCGAGGCCTTCGTGGGCGAAATCATCAAAAGCTTTCCCGGCGAGATTGCCAGGTCGGAACTGCGGAAAGCAGTGGCGGGTGTTTTGTGATAGACGTTAATGCCATCAGAAAAGATTTTCCCGTGCTCGAGCGACGAGTGCATGATCACCAACTGGTTTATCTGGATAATGCCGCAACCTCACTCAAACCTTGGTCAGTCATTCGTGCAATGGAAAGATATTACACCCATGACACCGCTAATATTCACCGTGGTGTTCACTTCTTAAGTGAAGAAGGTACGCGACACTTTGAAGAAACTCGTCAGGCGGTAGCTTCATGGATCAACGCCTCCTCCACTGACGAAATTATTTTTACCAAAGGCACTACGGAGTCTATCAACTTGGTGGCAGAGTCCTGGGGAACTCATTTTTTAAAATCCGGCGATGTGGTTTTACTCTCCACGCTGGAACATCACTCCAATATTGTCCCATGGCAACTGGCGACAGAAAAAGTGAACGCCAGTGTGGTTGAAGTCCCGATTACCGAGGCAGGCGACATCAATCTTCAAGAATATAAAAAAATTCTCGAGCGCTATGGCCGGAAAGTTAAGATGGTGGCCATCACCCAAATTAGTAATGGACTCGGCACGGTCAATCCAATCCAAGAGATGATTGATCTGGCCCATGATGCCGGCGCTTTATTTTTAGTCGACGGTGCCCAGGCCATTGCTCACACCACTGTCGATGTTCAGAAATTGAACTGCGATTTTTACGTTTTTTCCGCCCACAAGGCCTTAGGCCCGACCGCCTTGGGTTTTTTATATGGCAAAAAGGCGCTGCTAGAAAAGATGCCACCTTATCAAGGTGGCGGTGACATGATCGATGTGGTGACCTTTGCCAAAACAACCTACAACGATCTTCCCCACAAGTTTGAGGCCGGCACACCTCCTATTGCCGAAGGAATTGCTTTCAAAGCGGCGATCGAATATTTGCAAACCATTG
>JAHFAA010000026.1:859-15496 GCA_023250775.1 Bdellovibrionales bacterium | reverse complement strand
AAATGGCCTTGATTTCATGGTGCAAGCGCCCAATTCAGGGGTCTACCCCACCGGCTCAAGCTATGCCGTGGCGCGAGCTTCTGGTTTATTGCTAGGGCGATGCCATGATCTAGAAAAGAAGGCCGCGATCCAATGTCTCGCTGCACACTCCAATGAAATTTTGCTGAAATCGTTTTTGCTCTCAACCGGAAAAATTTACAAGGCCATCACTTTTTCTAAGTAATCACATAAAAAATCATTACAATGGCCGCGAATGTCGATTTTGGCATTGGGCCTGCACATATGCCCGCCGGAATCGCAAGGATGATGATTGGCCATAGGATGAGGCCCAAACCTCTTTTCTTTTGTTAAGGAGCTACCTATGGCATCACTCACGCAGAATCTATTCACTCGGAAGTTTGGGGGAGCACTCTCGACGCTCGCCATGTTATTGTCTTTTGCCAGCGGGCCCGCCTTCGCTGATGTGCCAAGACCGGCCTGGGCCAAAGAATTTTATGGGCCACTGACCTTCCGCTTACTCGATGATTCAGTGTATGCCGAAAAACAAAATATTTTGACCGGCCTGCAAACCGAACTCACCACCACTCGTGCGCTTTATCAAAGTAAGGTGCAGACCTTGGATCAGAAAAATGCCGCCAAGGCCGCCAAGGTAACCGAGCTGAATACCACTCGCACTTCACTTGAGGCCAAGAACGATAAGCTGGATAAAAACATTGCCGAGATCCAGACTGCCACGGCACTCGTGACTGCCGCTGAGAATGCCATTGCTGCCGGAACTTCGAATATTCGGGTTAAAGAAAATGAGTTGATTACTCTGAACAATTCACTCAATCCTCTTAAAGATCAATTTGCCGAAGCAACTGCTACAAAAAATGAAAAGCAAGCGGCCTACGATGCTGCTCTCTCCGCCTGTCAGGCCAGTGGAAATACCGCTTGTAGTGATGCTTCCACCGTTATCGTGGCCAAACACTTTCTCGATCAGGCCAAAGAGCGTTTACAATATTTGGGTGAACAAGTTGCCCACTATGACCAATTAGTCCACGATGCTCAAACATCGATTGCCAATTCACAGGCAAGCATCGCGACCTCGCAAACAGCAAAAGAGCAGAAGACCGCCCGCATCGCCGCCTTGACGACAGAGAACAATACTCTTCGCACTGACATTCCACTGCTGATTACCAAGGTTGGCGACATCACTCACGCTCTTGACTTGTTGACCACAGAGACAACGGCGCTATCTGCCGATGTCACTCGCATTGCCAATATCGTATCTCAGCAAGAAGTTGGCATGGCCAACGAACAAAACCTTTTCAAGAAACTTGAAGATCAATTGATTGAAGATGTTCTCTCGGCCAACCGTATGGGTTATGCCAAATCTCGCGATGACGGACAACGCGACGGAATTGAAGTCGCCCGTTTGGTGGGTGACGATTTAGGAAATAGAAATGGACAAGCAGAAGGTCTGGCGCGCGGAACCGCTGACGGCCGCGCCCGTGAATATGCTCGTGGAAAAGAACAAGGTGAAAAAGAAGGAGCTGTAAAAGGCCATGATGATGGTCTTGCTCAAGGTGATCAACGTGGACGTGAAGAAGGTCATCAATTGGCCGGAACAAAAGAAGGTGAGGCCGCCGGGATTGCCCGCGCTGAGGCCTCTGATGCCGCCGCTGTCGGCCGTCGCTTAGGTCTTCAAGAAGGTGTTCAACAGGCCCAAGTCGAAGGCGAACGTCGTGGACGTGGCGCTGGTGAAGCTGAGGCCATTCAACAAATGGAAAACCGCCCCCTTGCTTCTGAAGTTGTGCGCGGCCCATTCGCCGGAACTTTTGCCAACAAAGCAAACTTACCCGCATTCCCAGGCGCCCGTGGAACTTATAGAAATGATGAATCAGGACACTCACGCCGAATTATCCGTTTGGCCTATATCGCCGGCTACTCCGTTGGTTACGATCGTGCCGCGGAAGAAATTTACTATGCCAATATTGAGGCCGTTTATACTGAGGCCTACAATCGTTCTTACCAGACAACTTATACCGCTGCCGTTAATCAGGCCTACCCAGATGCTTTCCGCCAAGGAAAAGATGAGCAGTACGCCAAATCATACAAGCGCGAATACGACATTGCTTATGCTCAAACTTTTGCAGCTGCCCGTGCTGATGGTTTAGCTCGCCCCGACCGGAACTCCGCTATTTACAAAAATGCCTACAAGGCAAAAGAAACGGCTGCCTTTGAAGCTCGTTATCAGCAGATTAAAACACAAAGCGAAACTACCGCCGCTCGTGAAACTTTCAACCAGAATATCGCCGCTGAAACTGAAAAGGCCCGTCAACGTCGCTTGCAAGAAGTTATTGCCATCTATCAACGCTTCCCAATTGTTAAATTTCAATCAGGCAACCTGACTGACATTGGTAACGAATTGGTTGGTGTTAACGATAACATCTATATGCCAGGTGAATCGATTGCCCATAACGTAACTTTGACCAACTACTCTGATGTCACCGCCAAAGGGATTTCTTTGATCACCGGCGCTGGCGAAAAATTTACCCTTCCTGAATTGGCCGCTCGTTCAACCGTAACCGTTCTTGGTGGTGGTAAATCTGTCCTTGATCCAAAAGCAAAGCTTGGCAAGGCCTATACTGTAACCGCCGCTCTTAAGATGGATCTGACAAGCCAGGAAACAGCCATTCAAGGCCGTTATTTTGAATCAACCGCTCAAGGTATCTTGAAGGCCCAGGTTTCTGCCCAAGTTACAGCTCAACTTCCGGTACAAATTACAGGTCTCGCATTGTCGAACCCACTTATTTTGAATCACCCCACACAAGTGGTGGCGCAACTTCAAAATATTTCTTCACGCACCATTGGTGGGCCAATCACAGTGAACCTTGACTCATCTGCCGGTCGTGGAATTTTCACACAGACCTATGCCAACCTCGATACACTTGCTGCTCAAGCAACCTTGAATCAGGCCGAAGTCCTGATTAATCGCCCTGAAATGATTTTCCAAGAGCTGGACTTCAGCTTATCAATCTACAAAAATGGTGTTCTGCTTGGAACAATCGCCAACGCCGCTCGTGATTATGTCAAAGCACCTTTCACTGATTTGCCAGGTCGCCCAGTGGTTGTTCTTAACTCAACCACCCGCTTCTCACGCGATTTCTTCAAAGACATCGCTGACGACTTAGGTGGCGCTGATAAGATCTCGATCCTTGACTTGGCCGGTGGTGAATTTCACCAAAACATCCTGGATCATCAGATGGCCGGAAAAACCATCTACGTTATTAACGATCGTGGCAACTCGCTGGTTCCTTCTCTCGACAAGGTTCTTAACACTAAAAACATGATGCTTGCCTTCGTCAGCAACGACAGCAATCGTGGCGCTCTTGAAGAGGCGCGCGGACGCCTTCCTTACCTGGTGAATGCAACTCAGTCGCCTTTTGATCTTGATGGCCAAGTTGTTCAAATCGTCTCGACTTCTCCAGAAGTGGTGACCGATTTGACTGGTACAGCTTCCTTGATTGAAGTCGATACACAAAACCTCGCCGTCGTCTCCAAACTTGAAGGTGTTCTGAAACTCAGTGCCGATGAACTCTTGAACGAAATTGGACACAAAGTAACGGCCGATAGCTACTTTAAGACCGAAGCTGAAACAAAAATGCTCTTGAAAGTCGCTGGCCTTCGCAACCTTGAAGAGGCCGAAACTCTGGCCGACGTTTATGATCGCAGCAAAGGGACTCGTCACTTCTTGTTCTTCAAGCTACGTGACAAAAACTACTTGAATCGCGTTAAAGAAGACCCAAATCTTTTCGTAAACAGAATGAAGGCAAAGCTTGATCAAGTTCCTCAAAATGAAAAAGTGGGTGTTGCCCTTGCCGCTTACGCTGTTCAGAATTCTTCCGATGAAGCCTTGAATGGCGAGTACGGTTTCACCAAGGCCTTACGCAAAATGCGCAGTGCTTACGACAAATCCTTTGATGGATTGCTAAGTAAGGCAGAAAAGATTTTAAAAGCGCAACTGAAAAATATCCCTAAGGTGCAAAAAAAGGCAGCTGAACAGGCAAGTGCTTTTAGATCTTTCCCATCTCGATAAGATTTTCTAACTATAGTTCATTGAAGAGGCCTGGGATTTCCCGGGCCTCTTGTCTTTTGGGGCGAATTTCCAGAGAATATGTACTTAAAAAAAGGACATATCGATGGAACTCTCCCCTCTCGTTTTACGCCATGTAGCTTCTGAAACTGAAATTTCGCCGGTTCAAGTCGGAAATGTTCTCAAGCTCGCCATAGTTGAAGAATGTACCATCCCTTTTATTGCTCGCTACCGAAAAGAAGTTACTGGCAACTTGGATGAAGTCGCCATCGCCAAAATTCTCGAATGCTTCGAGGTCCATCAGGAAACCGAAAAGCGTCGTGAATTTATCGTGGACACCATCAAAAAAATGGAACTTCTGACGCCTGAATTAGAAAAAAATATTAAGGCGGCAAAAACCTTGCAAGAGTTGGAAGATCTCTATGCACCCTTCAAGTCGAAAAAGAAAACCAAAGGACAGGCGGCCATCGAGGCAGGGCTTGGACCTCTCGCCGAACTCATTCTCGCCGGCGCAGTTCCCTGGAGCAAAATCCAAGAAGAAGCGGCACGTTTTTTAAATCCCACTCTCAAAGTCACGACCAGCGAAGAAGCGCTGGAAGGTGCTCGTGCTATTTTGATTGAAAAAGTCGCCCATCATGCCGAGGCCAAAGATAAATTACGCGGCCATTATTGGAGCGAGGCCTTGTTTGTCACTCACAAGCGAAAAGATGCCGAAAAAGTTGAAGATTGGCAGAAATATAAAGACTACTTTGAATTTTCCCAAAAGGTGGGCGAACTCAAACTGGAAAAAAACGCCCATCGTTTTATGGCGATTCGTCGTGGCATGTCGGTCAATGTGCTTGGGGCCCAGGCAAGCTTTCCCAAGGACAAGGCATGCACAGTCTTGGGGCAATATTTCATTCCGAAGACCTGTCAGGCGACCGTCAAACCGATTCTCGACGGAGTGATTGAAAAGGCCCTCACTTTGCACATCGATCCTTCGCTCGACTTAGAAATAAAAACCGAACTCAAAAAAGTCGCCGATCAGTTTGCCATTGATATTTTTGGCAAAAATTTAAAGAATCTCCTGCTCGGCCCGTATCTCGGATCAAAATCGGTGATGGGAGTCGACCCTGGAATTCGCACAGGTTGTAAAATCGCGGTGGTGGATCTGACTGGAAATTTTCTCTTTGATTATGTCATTTATCCCGATCGTAATCCCGGCGAGACGGCCAAAATTCTCGATGCCCTTTGTGACAAATTTAAAATTGAACACATTGCCATCGGTAACGGGACTCACGGACGCGAAACGTTGCAGTTCATTGAAGAGAGCGTTCCCTGTGTCAAAGCAGGCAAAGTGCATGCCACTTTAGTCAGTGAGGCCGGCGCCAGTATTTACTCGGCCTCAGAAATTGCCAGAGAAGAGTTTCCTGATAAAGATATTACCGTCCGTGGTGCCATCTCGATTGCCCGGCGTTTTCAAGATCCGCTCGCCGAGCTGGTTAAAATTGACCCCAAGTCCATTGGCGTTGGCCAATACCAGCATGACGTCAACCAGGTCAAACTCAAAAAATCGTTGCAAACCGTGGTGGAAACCTGCGTGAATTTTGTGGGAGTCGATTTGAACACCGCCTCCGCCACCCTCTTAAGTTTCATTTCGGGAATAGGGCCAGGCATGGCAAAAAATATTGTCAAATATCGCCAGGAAAAAGGCGTCTTCAAACAACGCCAGGAGCTTTTGAAGATTGGCCGCTTTACCGCCGCCATTTTTCAGCAGTCTGCGGGTTTTTTACGGATTCAAAATGGTGAGCATCCCCTCGACTCCACCTTTATTCACCCTGAAACTTATCCCATTTTAGAAGAGTGGGCCAAAGAGCATAACGTTACTCTCAAGACGTTGGTCACCGATCAGAAGGTGATCCAGCAATTTACCAACGATGAAAAAATACGCCAACGACTGGGCGATTTCACTCATCAAGATATTGTAAGATCTCTGCAGGCACCGGTGCAAGATCCGCGCTCCACCTTCAAATCAACCGAGTTTCGAAAAGACGCCAGCAAGATAGAGGATTTAAAAATTGGGGAATGGTATCCAGGAATTGTTAACAACATCACCCAGTTTGGCGCCTTTGTGGATATCGGCGTGAAGGAATCAGGTCTTTTACATATTTCGCAAATCGCCGATAAATTCGTTACCAACCCCTTAGAGGAACTCAAGGTTGGCGAAGAGGTCAAGGTCAAGATTTTAGAAATCGACTACGAACGCAAACGCATTTCTCTTACCAGAAAAGCGGATGGCGGCGCCAAAGTTGAAGTTCCCAGATCTTCTTCGCCGCCACTCGGAAAACAAGGATTACAAAATCAATCAGCACCAAAAACGAGTGCTTTTTCCGCCTTAAAAAACTTTAAAGTCAGGTGATTTTTGAAACTAAGAATATTATTTTTTCTTTCTCTCTTCTGCACCAACGCCTGGGCCGTGGTTTGGAAAAATCTTGATGTTAACGTCGAACTGTCGTCCGACAAGAAGGCGCATGTAAAAGAAAAGCACGATATTGTCTTTGAAGAAGATGATTTCCAAATCGTCTTACCATTTTATCTGGGAGAGCAGCAATCGATTGAGATCAAAAAAATTGAGTTGCTCGACATGATCAAAAATAAAACCACTCCGATTCTTCCCTTATCCACGGGAACACCCCCTCCCTCGATGTATTACACTTTCTCGCCCCAAGCAGTTTTAAGCATCGATCTTCCGCGTGGACTTGGTAAGTCCTACAACTTATCCATCGAGTACGACATTATCGGGGCCCTGCGTGCCAACAAAAATGAATTCCACCTAAAGTACTCTTGGGCCTATCCCAAAAGAAACGGTGTGATTAAATATTTTTCTTATAGCTTGAAGATGCCCACGGAATGGACCGCTCTTGAGGGCACTCCTCAAGGAATTACGCGGGAAAATATGGCGATCAAGGATCAGTTTCTCACCGAATTACACATCCGCTCGACCCAACCCATGGTCAAAGGCCCGCAGGAACTTGTGAATCTTGACGAGATTTATTCCTGCCAGCTGGAAAGTAACCTGGCGGAACAGCTGGTGCGCGCCTACCTGCCCGATCTTCCCGCCTCCTCCGTTAAATTTGGCACAACCTCTCCCATGTCCTTTCGCCTTCATGGCACCACGGATGGCACAGTCAATATTCAAACGGTAGGCGTCGATACCAATTTATCTTTTTCCTTGAGTGATGAGCAAAAGACCACTCTGAGTGAGAAGAATATTGCCTACTTCAAGGGACGTTTTGAAACCGAACAGGCACGCATCAAAAGCAATATTAATAAAATTCTGCATGCCATTCTTTTTGCTTCCATTAACTTCTATAGCAAAAAAAATATTGAGGCCGCCAGCACAGTCCATCTTACAAACAGTGAACCCACCGCACCTGCCAAGAATTTTGATGTGACCTTGACTGACGAATCGATGAATATCATCGCCAGCACTCTAAAAATCTCATTACGAACGCCTGTCACTATCGAGCTGGAAGGAATAAAGATTTTATCCTCGTCTCCCGCCGCTCTCCTGTCGGACAGCGACATTAACAGCATCGCTTTTACCTTTACCCTTTCTGCTTGTACCAAGATTTAGCGGCCGACTGAACGCAGGTATTCGAGAAAGTTCAATTTATTGAATTGGATAAGAGACCAGCTGACCAAGACTAAATATATCAAACTTGGCAAGGCCAGCCCGATCACAAAGGCCCACGGCCCGAGATGAATGGGGATTTTTCGCTCGACAAACACCGACGGCATGATTTCCCATGAGCCGGAATCAAGAATTTTTAAAAAACCATAGGCCAAAACAACACCAAAAATAATAAAGATGGGGCCAAAAACACCAAAGAAGCGTCGATATAATTTTTGAATGGTACGTTCACTCGCCCCCAAAATCCACAGGGCGGTTAGATCAACTTTAATTTTATCCAGATAGATGTGAACACCGGCGACAATACACAGGGAGATCAAAATGGTCATCGACGCAAAAAGAAAGGCCATAACGGTGGTCTCAAGTCTCAGGGCGTACACCAAAGCACTATTTTGCTCTTCCCAAGAAATATAACGTAAATCGCGGGCGAAAGCGGGTGCCTCACGCATAAAGTTTTTTTGATCGAAACTCTCCTTCAGATCAAAAAGGCGCAGCCGATTGTATTTTTTCATCTTGACCAGATTCCAGATCGACTCAATCGGCGGCCACACATGCAGGGTATCTATCTCAGGAACATCGGATGACACCAGCCCAGACACCGGAATGCTGATCATTCGAAGAGTATCGCCCAAAAGCGAATCCACCACTCCGGGGGCGATCAAATTAATTTGCTCGCCTTCACTGATCTTCAGCTTCATGGCCAAATCATAAGGCATCAGCAGTCCGCGTCGGTGTCCGACAAGAAGCGCGGGCAGCATCTCGTCATTCCAAATTACCCCGTGGGCCACGACCGGCAATAAAATTCGATCAGCTCGCGCCAAAAGTTCAATCTCAAACTCTAAGCGCGCAGGCACGGAATGATCGGCAAGATATTTCTGTAATTCAAGCGCCTGCTCAGAAGTTAATTGCCCAATGAGAAAATGGCCTGACCCCAGAACCGCTTTGGATCGAAAAATAAGATTCCGCTGCAGCCCTCCCATCACTCCCTGCAAAGTCAGCAGTGAAAAGGATGAGAGGGTCAGACCAAAGGCGGCCAGAACAAGTAATTTTTGTCTGGAACGCGCACGAAAGATCGACGTCAGAAAATGGCTAAACAGTCGTCGTGAAAAAACTTGTGGAAAGACTACTGGAAGCATCGCCTACCCAGCAATCTTACAGATCATAAAATTTCTTTTTCTCGTCCACCATTTTTTTCAAAAAAGGTGAAGGAGCATAGCGATCCGCATCCACTGACTTACTGAAGCTCTCAATCGCTCGATAAATGCGATCAATGCCTTCACTGTCGGCATAGCGAAGCAACCCACCTCTAAAAGGAGGAAAGCCAATTCCGAAAATCAAGGCAAGATCCACGTCCGAAGGACGAAGCACCAAACCATCTGAAAGGATGTAGGCGGCCTCGTTGATCATGGGTAAGAAAACGCGCATCTGGATATCAATCTCATCCATCTTTTTTGATTTCGGAAGAGCGCTGACCACCGCCTCATTGAGGCCAATTTCTTTTTCATTTTCATCGTAGAGATAAAAACCTTTTTTACTTTTCTTGCCAAAAAATTGGTTCTCGATGAGCTTCTTGCTGGAGGTGTTGGATTTGGCGCGTTCACCTAAAGCATCATGCATGATCTTTGCAACTTTGACGGCGACATCAATGCCAATTTCATCAAGAAGTCGGCAAGGTCCCATGGGCATTCCAAAGTTCAAGCAGGCATTATCCAGATCTTTAATGCTGACCCCTTCTTCCAAAAGAAAACCGGCCTCATTTAAGTAGGGCATCAAGATTCGATTGACTAAAAATCCCGGGCCATCTTTAACAATGACAGGGGTCTTCTTAACTTTGATGACCCAATTATAGAGGGCCTCGATGGTGGCGGGATCGGCCTTGGGATGAGTGACAATTTCCACTAACGGCATCATGTGAACAGGATTGAAAAAGTGCAGGCCGGCAAAGCGCTCAGGATGCTCGAAGGCCTCGGCCATCTGGGTAACTCGAAGGCTGGAGGTATTGGAGGCCACAATGCAGTCGGGCCGGATATATTTTTCCAACTCGCGATACACCTTCTGTTTAATTTCTAAATTTTCAACAATCGCCTCAATGATCAGATCGACATTTTGAAATCCGGTAAAATCGGTGACCGGAACAATCGAGCGCTGTTTGCGTTCGAATTCATCCTGAGTAATCTTACGGCGTTTGAGAGCACCATAAAAATTGCGCGCCGACTGCTTCATGCCTAGTTCCAACGCATCCTTATTGAGATCTTTCATGAGCGGGGCCATGCCATTATCGGCCATGAGCCAGGCAATTCCGCCTCCCATGGTTCCTGCACCAAGCGCTGCACCTCTTTTTAAATCGGGAACAGGGTGAGTACTTTTTGGCCCATTATATTTTTTAGCACCTTCCATCAGGAAAAACAGATGGCGTAAATTTCGACTGGTATCACTGACACACAGCTCTCCAAAGGCCTGCGCCTCCAGCGCTAAATAACCGCTGCGCCCTTTGCCCATCCCTGCTTCCATCACATCCAGGATTTTGAGAGGAGAGGCATAAAAACCCTTAGTTTTTTTCAAAACAGATTCACGCGCTTTTTGAAAAATAATTTTGCGTGTGACAAAGTTTTCCGTGGCAAAGGATTCCAAGGTTTCCTTAAGCGATTTTCCCTTGGGCGATTTCTTCAAATGATTAAGCGCCTGGGCCATTAATCTTTCTTTGGGATAAACGGCATCCACAAGATGCAACTTGTAAGCACTCTTGGGTTTGATCATCTTGCCGGTCAAGATCGCGTCCAGGGCCTTGGGTAAACCGATTCTTCGTGGCAGACGATAGGTTCCGCCAAATCCTGGCAGAATGCCCAGCTTCACTTCGGGCAATCCCAAAAGTGTTTTGCTACTATCAGAACAAATAATGGCCTTGCACGCCAACACCATTTCCAGGCCACCGCCCAAACAAGGGCCATCAACCACGGCGACAGTGGGAATAGCTAAATCTTCAATGCCGTTGTAAAGCAGCTGGCCTTTTTCTGCGCCTGAGGCGGCCTCACTTTCGGTCTGCATGGTCTCAATTAATTTGATATCGGCGCCGGCCAAAAAGCAGCCGGGTTTTACCGAGTGTAAAATGAGTCCCTTGAGCTCGCGACCTTTTGCATGCACGTCTTTGACAATATCGGCAAGTTCAAGAAGGGTCTCCTGATCAAGAACTGTTTGGGCCTTGTCATTGTTATAACCAAATCCAATATAGGCGATTTGTTCTTTCGTCTCATATTTGATGCGTGTATTACCAACCATATAATTACTCCCTATTTTTTCACTGAATATTTTCGATCACCACTGCGCCACCTTGACCGCCACCAATACAAAGAGTGGCGAGACCAAAACGGGCCTTGCGACGTTTTAACTCGTGTGCCAAAGTTACGACAATTCGGCTGCCTGAACTTCCCACGGGATGACCAAGGGCAATTCCGCCGCCGTTGGGATTCAAATTGCCTTCAGGAATTTCACCCCAGGCCTTATCAAGACCAAAGCGTTTTGCAACTTCCTTGTCTTTTAACCCGCGTAACACTCCAAGAACTTGCGCCGCGAATGCCTCGTTGATTTCCACCACATCCATATCACGCAGTTCTTTTCCGGCCCGTCTGAGCACGCCATCGATGGCCAAGAGTGGCCCCATGCCCATGCGCTCAGGTTCCAAACCGGCAAAATGGAAATCAGTCATCTTCGCCATCGGTTTCAAATTATATTTTTTCACGGCATCTTCACTCGCCATCAAAAAGGCCGAGGCACCATCGGTAATGGGACAAGAATTTCCAACAGTGACAGTGCCTGTGACTCTCTCAAAATAAGGTTTCATCTTGCCTAAACCTTCCACCGTGCTATTGGCACGAGGGCCGGTATCGATCTCCAAAAGTTTATCTAATTTTGAACCGACAGCGATGGGAACGATTTCCTCTTTCATCTTGCCTTCGCTTTGGGCGCGAATGGCCTTCAAATGACTTTGATTGGCGAAATTGTCCTGTTCTTCTCGAGTAATATTCATCTCACGCGCCAAAATTTCTGCCGTCTGTCCCATGTTAAGATTGCAAAATGGATCAGTCAGACCTTGCTCAATCGCCACAATGGGCGACAAAAACGGCGGACGAAAAACACTGAGCGCTTTCAGTTTTTCAGGCAGAGATTTTGCCTTCATCAAATGGATAAAAAGATCGGTCATTTCTTTATTGTAGATGAGTGGCATTTGCGACATCGATTCCAGACCGCCGGCGATCATCAGATCAGCTCGTCCACAGGCGATTTTAACGAACGCCTGACTCATGGCCTCCATACCGGAAGCACAGTTGCGATGAACTGTGTAAGCAGAAGTTTTTTTATCCAGTCCTGCTTCAAGCGCCACCACGCGTCCGATGTTAGGATATTTTGCCGGCGCTCCCACATTGCCCATCACGACTTCATCAATAACATCAGAAGGTATATTGAAACTGTCCATGAGATGGCGAACTAAATAACTTGCCAGGTAAGGCACGCCAACATTCTTTAAATCAGTACCGGCCTTGGCCTGGGGCGAACGTTTCCCCATAACCAAATAGACATCACGCAATTTCATTGCACTCATACAAGGGCCTCCTTAAATTATTGGCCAATTTCTTGAATTTAAATGATTTAAGAAGTGTAAACTAGGTGCGCCCCCATGGACAAGGGTGGCGTCCACACTAAAATAAACAAGGCCCTCTACTAGGGAGGGCCTTGTTAAAAATAATTAATGACAAAAATTTCTTAGAACGCGAGCAAGATACCGCCATTCAATGAGAAGGAAGAACTTTCTTCGATTGCTTTACCAATTTGCTCCAGTTTCGTCTGGTCTGGGTTGTAGGCGAAAGTGCTGCCACTTTGATTATTGATGCCACTGGTAATGGCGCGGGCATAACTGACATCCAAATTCAAACCAACGTTATTTGTGAAATAGATTTCAGAGCCCAAAGAGGCCGTTCCACCAACATAGCTGGTTCGGAACTGTTCGTTGCCGAGTGGTTGGCCGTTCCATGTATAGGTTGAACCATTCGCGGCAGTATCGCTCTTATAATCTAAGGTTGCACGGTTGTAACTTACGCCAAGGCCGACGTAAGGACGAATGCGCTTGGCCTCAACAATAAAAAACTTCGAATTCATCTGCACTGACCACTGTGCGAAGGTCATATCACGACCCGTACTTCCAAAGGCGTTATAGTAATTTTGATCATAGAAGTTATTATTGAAGGCGTAATTTGTTCCATAAGTTGGAGCGTAGGCGTTGTAAAATCCGTTGTAATTGAAAGCCCCATTGTTGTAGCTATTATAATTGTAGGCCGAACTTGTTCCGTAGGGGGTTTGCGACACATCGGTCATATCAAGACTGGTATAGCCAACAGACAACCCAACTGAAATGCGGGGAGAAACCATGGCCTCTACCGACAACTGAGCATTAATCTTCGACTCAAGTTCCAATCCATTGCCAGCAAGATTTTTCACACCAAAAGAAGGAATAATTTTAAAGTCAGGTCTCTCTTCTACGACAGGCGCGATGACGGGGGCCGGGGCCTCCATTTTTTGTGGTGCTGCAGCGGCGGTGGAAACCTGATCGGTGTTCTGTGAACCGTCAAAAGCGGTTCTCAATTTTTTACCTAAACGCTGTTCCTCTTTAATCCGAATATCTTCGATCTTCTTTTGCACCATTTCTTCGTGTTGCTTTTCCATTTGCTTGCGCATTTCTTGCATCTGATCTGCTTGGCTTTTCTTATGCAGATTCCCATCAATATCTATCGGCTGTTGAGTGAGAACACCACCATCTTCCTCCAAGGCGTTTTCATCAAGCACATCTTGAGCGTGACCGATGCTGATAAACATCTGGGCCGCTAAAGCTGTCACTGCCAACAGGCCAACAGTCTTGGATTTTCGCTTGTACACTTTCATAACTTCACTCCTTGGGGGGGACCAATAGGTCTCCAGCGAGCACGGTTTTAGAAAAATCACCCCCTTCATAGCACATAGTTAGCGCGAAGCGCATCTATTTTGTGCAGCGAATGAAGTTTTTACAGAGAGATTCCCTTTTAAGGCAGGATAATTTTTGTAGATTCAAAGAGTTAGACCTTAGGGAAGGCGATAGATTTTATAATTTGGACCAATTCCACGCTTAAAAAAACAAATGAGTGATTTATTAACGTTAGCGGCGGTACAGCTGCCATCTTCGGTACTTAAAAAATGCTCTTTCAGCTTGATCATCAGGGGCACGATGATGGAGACCAGAACAAGTAAGAGCAAAATGTACTCGACCGCAGTCTGACCGCGCTCCTGGCCTAAGATATGGCGTAAAAATCCGCGAACTTTCAAATCTTACCTCTCTATGTCCTTCTATTAATGTCGAACCCTGCCGTAATGCCGTCAAGTCTGGGAATAACTGACCAGGCACTAGGCGAGCAGTTGGGCCAAATGGACAAGTAAGGAGAGCTGACCCAATTCCCCGGCCTCTAATAAGGAGAGGCCATGGGTATGGCCGCCATATCCACTCAAGGCAGGCACTCTTCTTGGGCCTCCTTCTCGCTCAATGACGTGAGAAACCCCAAGACGGAGATCGTGCGCCAGCTTTTCCCATTTTATATGGCCCCGCTCATAGGATTTAAGTCCAGGCGTGGCGGGAATTTCTTGAAACACTTTTTCCATGGGACCAATCGGCCAACAGGCCTCGGTTAGGCGGTACTCTCCCTTGCGAATTTTCTCCAAAAATGCCGATGCCTCAACCGGCCACTGCACCAGAGACTCAGTGACAAGCAGGAGATCTTTCTCGATGAAACTCTCCTTGAGGCCCAAAGACTTGCGCACAGGAATACTGAGTTGCATAGATTGGCCTTGACCATGCTCTGAAGGAGAA
>JAHFAA010000026.1:0-849 GCA_023250775.1 Bdellovibrionales bacterium | reverse complement strand
CAGGATGATCAAAGGCGAATCTTGGCCCATGCAGGCGGTATTACCATAATAGAAAATCTGGCGCCCCTCTGGAATGTCGCTGGCATTATCCCTGGTGGCCTGAACCTGCACAAATTGGCAGACGTCAGAAACCTGCCCACCAAAAGGTGGCGCGCTCACCGGTCCTCCTGCCATCACAAGATTTTCAGGATGAACGATGCCATCATAGGTATCCAGCTCTAATCCCCAAACATGGCCATGGGGTTGCCCCATAACCTGGAGAACCTTTGAGTCGCGGATATCGCCCCCTTGGGCGACAAAGTTCTTCGACAGCTCAAGAAGCAGGGCCTGTCCTTCTAAATGAAAGACCGGCATGAGCAGCCCGGCGAGAAGGAAAAAAAGCTCTAGCTCACTTTCAGGCAAGGCCAGTTTTTTGTGATGAAAGGAATTGGCCAACAAATAGAAAACCAGCTTCTCCCAGGCCTCGGCATCACCATGGGAGGCCTTCTGGGTAGCATCCTTGAAACCACTGAGAAAAAGCAAAAACAGTTTTTTAAAAAAGAAAGGCGATTCTTCAATGACCTGATCAAAGGTGGGAAATTTGCGCGCCTGCAGACCTTGAAACATGGTGGCGATTTTAGGCCCGATTTCCAAAATTTCTTGGTCAAAATTGGTCCCCATCCCCATCAATTCTTGCAAAAGGGCGTGCGCCTCTTGCTCCTGCTCTGCCACAAAAAGGAACGGAACTTTTCTAAAAAGCTCACGTAAATTTTGGTAAGGCCGTCCCCCCAACTGGATGAGATGAGTACCAAAACATAGATGATAATTAGTGCTTGAAAGAAAAGAATCGAGAGACGTCGAGGGCCGCAA
>JAHFAA010000385.1 GCA_023250775.1 Bdellovibrionales bacterium | reverse complement strand
CAGGAGTGCCGGGATGACTTCAAAACTCGGATTCTCCGTGGTCGCACCCACCAAGACCAGTCGACCACTCTCCACATACGGCAGAAGAAAATCCTGCTGCGCCTTGTTGAAGCGATGGATCTCGTCGAGAAACAAGAGTTTCGGGCGATTCTCCAGCAAGGTGTCCGACTCTTCCACAATGGCACGAATGTCATCCTTGCCCGCAGAGACCGCGGAGAGTTCGTAGAGTCGCGCATTCAAGGCCGCGGCATATATCTTGGCCAAGGTTGTTTTGCCCGTGCCGGGTGGTCCCCAGAGGATGAATGAGAAGAGATGCTTGTCGGTGATCGCCTGATACAACGCCTTTCCCCTGCCCACCAAGTGTTCCTGGCCGACATAATCTTTTAAGCTCTGCGGGCGAATTTTTGAGGCGAGGGGTTCCATGGGGGTAGTATACGCTTCAATTACAAATTTGCATTAGGTGCACAATTTTAAGCCCTTATTTGAGAAACCTCCCAAGAATTAAAATTGTTACTAATCTCAACCTTATAAGTTATTGACTGGTCGCCATACGAATCTTTAAATTGGGTAACTGCATAAACGTAACCTCCGTCAATACTAGATGTTATATGACCAATGCAAAAAATAGATTTAAAATTGTGTCTTCCCTTTATATTTTCCCTTATCTTATTTCTATAAAACTCTCCAGCTCCATCAAAAAAAACGACAAGGGTTTTCCCGGCTGCATATTGCGGACCTCTTTTAATCTTACTGTCTATGGCTTGGATTATACGATCGTCCCCTTTAGGCAAAATATTAAATACATTTTCAAGTGCTGAGACATGTTCAGTTACAATAAAATTTCCTGTCTTAGTATCTAAAATCATACCGTCACTATCGGGATTCTCGCCAAATGTAAATGAATCACCATATATTTCATTTAATACAACGCAAATGAGCCAGTTTGCCCAGGCTTCTCTAGGCCTCAACTGAAAGTTTTTGAACTCTCGCCCTTTTATTAGGAAGGCCGGGTTTTTTACATAATTTTCCATATCCTTTAGCGCAATCCTTAAATCTTTAATTAGCTGCAGATTTGGCATATTTTAAATTGTTATCCTATTGAATGCATCTTCGAAAGTTTTAAACTGCAAATCTAAATCTGGGTCTGAAAAGGTTATTGGAGTTCCAATTGTTGTGTAAGTTTTTATTTTGCTTTTCCTAATATATTCTGCATCAATCTTACTTTTTCCGTGAGTAATGCAATGTCTCAATAGAGCAATTTCTCGTACCTGATCATTATGCCAAAGTTGATATATGTTGAAGTGTGAGAGATATTTTGCATTTTCTGCTATTTTCAATTCAGTGACAAATGATTCCCACGCGCTACACAACATCACTGGAATCATTCTTCGAAGCAAAGTATCAAAAGATGCACTTCTTTGAAGAATTTGTGACATAACTTGGGTCTGTAATGTTGTATCGAGAGGAAGTCTCGTAACCTGTCCAACCAAGGAGCCCAGATGGTTTTTACCATTTTCATAAAAAGCCTTTATATCATTCAGATCTTGTAAAAAAGAATAAGGCGTCATTTTAATTAAAAGAGTTTCCTTCCTCGAGTTTTTATCTCATCTGCTATATATTTTATTTCATCTTCTAATTTCTTTTGAAGTTCAACTGGGGCCTTTTTATACGCTGCTAAAATTCTCTGTATGTCTCCGACATATCCATTTTTCAGGTAAATCTCCTTAAGGATGCCCACCAATAATGGTAAAGAATTAGGATCTAGCTCGGCGACTTTCTCCACAGCCTCTTCAGCATAGTGAAACCAAATTCTGCCCCCTGGCTCAGCCGGAATTTTATTGAGACTCCTATTAATAAAATTGAGTTCTCTCTTAAAAAGCTCCACACCATCTTTTGGTGAATTCTTGAGTACTTTTTCAATTAATATATCGTATTGACCTAATGATTCTTCAGAAAAATCACCCTGGAACAACTGGTTAATATATTTCTTTAAGCGCGCATAATTAACCGGATTTTCATCTATAGTTTTCCATATGTGCCAAACTATTGTGGACTTCATCACTGGTTCAGCCGTCAAAAGAACTTGATTTAAAAGATCAGCAAATCGCTGCTCATTAAAACCATCATTAGCATCCTTACGATATTCAGCATAATAAATTAGTAATGGTGCAACATTATCAAGAACGTAGTAAGGATTAAACTTAGTCCCTTCTTCGTAAAGAAAAGTGTTCAACATAAGAAACGCTTCGTCTTCTGACAACAGTCTCAATCCACCAAAGGCCTGAACTAAATATTCCAGAACACGTGGATACTTTCTGTTCTCCTTTAGCATATAAAACGCAACGTTCTTCACTTTGCTGCGATCTTCAACTTTAAAGTTAAATGGCGTTTCGTCTTTATTTTTATACGCATAGAAATTAATTGTGAGGGCGCCTAATGCAACCGTAACCTGCTGCCGAACGTACACCACCTGGTCCTTTGCCAGTTTTTCTATCAACGTAATTACTCGAGGATAATAATCCGTATCCAGTCTGCCAATTATTGCCTGTAACAACCAGGGCAATGTGCCTCTCACTGTGACTATTGCTCTAAAATCATCACCCTTAAGTAATGACTGATTTGCTTCATTATCTATTGATGGATTGGGGTCACTAACAAAAAGTTCTGCCATTTTCATAGCCTGTTCGACAAATTTTCCCTCTTTTACAAAATCTGTAAGTACCCAAATAACATCTACGCGGTTACCTCTCTGAAAATCTTCAATGTAGTCAAACCAATTGACCTTTTGCAGAATCAGATCTAACTGTTCTTTGATTTTGTCTCTCATCATAAAAATAATTTATACCTCACTTCTCTATTATAGGCCCGCCAAGTATCACTAAACTTAATTTATTTAAATCATATGAGTACGAAACTTTAATATGAATTAAACGCAACCCAACACTCTTCATCACGTCATTCACAAACGCATCTCGTTTAATCCTATCCCATCTTGAATGAGACCTGTCATCAAGTTCAATTGCTAAATAAGGCTTATACTCCTTATCATAAAGAACAAAATCAATTGATTTGGCGCTTATCTTATTGAAATCCCGGTAGTTCGTAAAATGAGCACTTGAATCTATCGGCGAAACGATCCGAGATAATGGAACCTGGAGTTCGATCGAATATTTGTCTCCCACTATTTGTCGTAATACTTCCAAGAAATCCTTTTCAGTTGGCGTTAGCAAACTGTCTTTCAGTGCATATCTCTTTTCAGTAACAAGTTCGGTTGTCTGAACTGGAGTGACAATATTATTCTGAGCTGAAATAGTATTAGAAACTTGTGGCGAAGATCTATTGATCTTAAGTTTTGGAAACTTGTATCGATTATTCCATATAAGTTTCACTAACTTAAATAATAAATTTCCAAGCAAAACAACTGCCCCAAACATAATTTCAAGCAACATTTCTGGTAGACTGACATTTCTCCTGTTTCGCCTTCCCATAAACTTAAAGATTATAAACCCACCCCGGCTGCCACTTAAATTTGGTCGTCACCAACGTCTCCAAGGGTACGCCATTCACATAGTTCTCAATGCCATACTGCGTGGCACGATGACCGATCACCATGACGCGCTTGCCGTCATAGTTCTTTGTGAGATCATCGAGAAATGACTTCATGCGGGCGGTGGTCTCGGTATAGCTCTCACCATGGGGAAATGGCTGGCTGATGCGCTGCGGCTTTTCGGCATCAATAATCTCGCTCGGCTTCTGGGTCAGATCGCCGTAATTGCATTCGCGGAGGCGGGCATCCTGGATGATGGGCCAGCGGGAGCCAAAACCGATCTCGGCACTCTTGTAGGCGCGCTGGAGGTCGGAGCAGAAAATAGCGTCAAAGTGGTCGCTGTTATGCGTTCTGGGCCTCCGTCGGCCCGACCTACTGGTCGCCATTTCGACGGACTGACGTTCGCCGAGCGGCGAGAGCGCGACATCATTCCAGCCGGAGGACAGATGTGCTTCGTTGTCGAAGGTGG
>JAHFAA010000025.1:10177-15602 GCA_023250775.1 Bdellovibrionales bacterium | reverse complement strand
AATAATCGTACAATAATTTATGACGGTAGGACAAATCAGGATTGGCCTGGTTGAAGACCCGCGAAGCTGACCGATCTTACCTTTTTACACACTTTTTGTATTTTTTGCTTCTTTTAGTGTAAGAAGCGCTTATGAATACAAAAACCGCCGCCCTCCTTCTTGTCACTTTTCTATTGGGCCTTTTCCCAATGTACTCCTATGCCGCTGATCTTCAGCTCGACGATGATGATGTGGCCTTCCAGGAAAAGTCACTGGGAAATTCCCATGAGATCGATTCTCAGTGTATCAACGACTATCGAAAGCTGCGCAATGGCTACGCCGCCCTTGCAGGGATCACTCCTTTCGTGGGAGTCGCCGGGCTTTTCGAGTCTGCCATGCTGGCCGTTGGCTGGGAATATGGCGGATGGGTCGCCTTTAAGGCCGCCTTGGGCGGATTGGTTCCCGCCGTTGGTTTCGCCATTCAAAATGTCGTTCCCGGAGTTGTTCTGGTCGGGACCATTGTCTATGAAACTGTCATGATCGAAAAATTTGTTCGCGCCAGTCATGCTTATCGTTTACTCAAAGACATTCATGGCATCGGCAGCGGAAGAATGTTGAGTCGGCTTACCAAGCGTGTTCAGAAACATAATCCCGCACTGACAGAAGAAGACATCAAAGACACTCTTCTCGCGGCCGATCATGATAAAAAACTTTGCGACGGATCATTGGTACACGGATGGTGGCGTGGACGACATCACAATAGCAAACGACGTTCCAAACGTGTCGCCTATCTTAGCGACATCGAATACTACCTGTTGCATAAATAATCATTCTGGCGATGCAAGAGTTAGAAAATATTTTGAGTGGCCCTCCCTACCAATTGATCCTGCGAACAATTCAGGTTGAGCAACATCGCCTCCAGCTGGCCACCATCAAGAATCTTGATCAGGCCGTGGACCTTCTCTGCCAAACTTTAGAAACTCAGTATCCCAATCAAGGTGAAAAAATTTATCACCAGGTTTTTGCTGAAAATCTTTGCCCCTATTTTGGTCAGGTGTGGCCTTCCGCCATGGGGCTGGCGCAATATATCGCACGACTTCCCCTGCAAGGAATGGACATTCTGGAAATTGGTTGTGGTCTTGGAATACCTGCCATGATTGCCGCTCAAGGAGGCGCCCAGGTGGTGGCGAGTGATTTTCACCCCGACGTTCAGGCGCTTTTTGATTTCAACTGCCACGCCAATCACTTGCAGCAGTTCAATTTAAAGTATCAGTCCCACAACTGGAGAGAATCCACTCTAGACAAGCAATACTCCCTCGTCATGGCCTCGGACGTCTTGTATGAGGGAAGACATCCTGAGGAAGTGGCCCACGCCTTGGTGCGGCTGTGTCGCCCCGGCGGGAAAATCATCCTCGCCGATCAAGGGCGCGGACAATTTCAACGCTTCCTCGCCTTGATGCAGTCATTGAATTTTGGCCACGAGTTATCGATTGAAAAGCTGCAACCTCACTCGGAGCTAAACCATTTCGACGCCCATGAGATTTTTATCGCAGTTTTCAGTTAATATTTTATAAATCTGCAATCGCCCGGAATTTTGCAAGAATGGAAAATGTCCGGCATCGGGAATTTGAAAATCGATCATATCCTCTTTAAAAAGTCGAAAAGTTTTTGCCACGCGGGCCGGGCAACGCACATCTTTCTCTCCAAAAATATTGAGCACTGGAATTTTTAATCCTTTTAAGAGAGGAGTCACGTCGAATTTGCCAATATAGCTTTTATTCAAACTGGCGAAGGTTTCTTCTGAAAAAGTACGCCAGGTGCTATCAAGGAAAGCTTTTCCTTCTTTGACTTCGTCTGGGGCAAGAAAGATTTTTTCTACACCCGCATTCACTAACCCAAGATTTAATTTCTCTTTGTTAAATTCATCTTTCCAATGCGTATAGCATAAGCACGTACTCATTAAGACCAATCCTGATAATTTTGCCTGATTTCTTGCGGCATATTCTATGGCCAAAACACCTCCCCACGAATGCCCCAGAAGAATAATTTTACCAGAGAGAGAGCAAACAATTTCATCAAGCTGTGAAAGCAGATCCTCAAGGACAACTTTAGGGCCACGCGCCTGATCGTAAAAGATACAATCAAAGCGATCATTTAATTCTGTGAAAAACGGCTTGAGATAATCCTTAAAGCCCGGTCCACCATGCAAAAAAATAATCGTTGCTTTCATCTATCCAAAACCTTCTCTTTCATAAACTCCCATAAATACTTGGAATACATTTTGTCTTCGATTATTTCATTCAATCTTTCTTCATCGGTTTCAACCTTCTGATCTTCAAGCTCCATGTGTGTGCCCGAGCTCGTGATACTATGTCCGGCCATCATACGTGCTTGTTCATAGACAAGATCATCAAGTTTTTTTCTGGGAATAAAGGCGTAAACCAAATCACAATTGAGGGCATCCGCAACTTGCTTAAGCTTATTAAGCGTGATGCTTCCATCACGCTCCCGATCTTCTGTTTCACTCATCGTCGATTGGGCAATTTTCATTCGATGAGCGAGCTGAGAGAGACTCATGCCGAGTCCCTCTCTCACATATTTTGACCAAGAAGAAATACCTGCTGTGAGATTTTTAAACTCACGAAGATCTTCGAGCCTTCTTGAGACTTGCTTGCGAATAGTCTTTTTCTTATTGATTGCATCCATGAAGTAATTATCGGCTATACGCGATTTTTTGTAAAGTTATTTTCGCTTATACACGATATCGCCAGTGCATTTTATTCGCCTATACACGAATAAAATGCACATCTATCTGATTTTACATTGTTTATTTTACGTGACAGTTTTTACACACCGTAGGAGCGTTAGGATTGCCCGAATTGGTATGACAGGTCTTACAGATATTGTGGGCCAGATCTTTGACTAAAACTGAGTCATCAAAAGATCTCGTGAAAAAACCATCGCCTTTTCCGTGACAAGGAAGACACTGATTATTGATTCCATATTTGCCATCGGTGTAGTGAGCTTGATGCTCAAAAGTGACAGTCCCCATCTTATTGGTGAAGACAAAATGCTCTTCACTTGGCGCCTGTGAACCTGGAGAAGTGTGATTGGTGATTTCAGTAATATTGTTTACACCATCTTTATCTGAATCCTCTTGCTCCACGGCCTGAAAATTCATCTTGGCGGCCCTGAGCGAAAGTCCATAAGGATTTAGAAAATCTTCCTTCACCGGCATGTGGCAAGTAGAGCACCCCTCTAAGGCCGTTCCTTTCAACTGTGGGTAGGCATCAAGAAAGACTTTATTCAGGCCGGGAGTGGCATGAACAATTGAAGCGATAAAAAAACTTGCGCTAAAAATAATGGTTGCAAATTTCATACGGACTCCTTTTTCTTGTTAGACATGTTTTAGAAAGTTTTAGCACCAGCAAATTTGTCTAACAACAGAGGCTCGAAACTGAGTGCGCCAGGTGGCGCGATATCGTAGTTTTTCATAGGGAAAGGTGTCTCAAACAGCGCGCACCGCTTAACAATCTACAGAGAACAATGAAGAATAGACTATTAACTCACTCGTAGGTTATTCTCCAGTTTAAGTTATGAATCGAGAACAAGAACACATCCGTCTTTTTAGAAATCCATTGTTGGAATCAATGACCCATGTGCATCCTGCTGTTCCCGCCGTGCTCTGGATCCCTATTATTCTTGGCCTTTTCTATCACAACCATCAAAGCTATCATCACTCTCTAAGCATGACTCTCTTATGGGCGCCGGTTGGTTTGTTGGTTTGGACCTTGACCGAATATGGGCTTCATCGTTTTGTTTTTCACTATCAGGCGACAACTTCTCTGGGACAGAGATTTGTCTATCTCTTTCATGGCCTTCACCATGATGATCCCCAAGATAGTCGTCGCTTGGTCATGCCCCCCGTGCCGGCCTTACTGATTGTCAGTCTGCTCTATGTTTTTTTCAAAATGCTGATTGCGCCTGAATACTTAAATCTTTTCATGGCGTATTTTTTAATCGGCTATCTTGTGTACGATTATATTCACTACGCCACCCATCACTTTCCTATGACAAGTCCTGCCGGACGTTTTTTGCGCGCCTATCATCTGAAACATCACTACAATCACAAGGCCTGTAAGTATGGTGTCAGCTCACCCTTGTGGGATTATTTCTTCAAGACAATTGAATAGTGTGAATAGAGCGCGTACTTAGTAAACAAAAAACCAATACCAGAATTCATCACTCAACCGATCCGCATGTGTGACCCGGCCTTTACAATTGAAACTGATTTTTTTTTCGATATACTATTTTCAGATCATACATTTTCAATTTTTTTCAAAGGAGGTCTTATGAAGAAATGGTTGTATGTCATGGGGTTAGTTCTTGTCACAAGCGTGGCCTTTTTTTTACATGGCTGCGGAAAGGACACGGGGAATGGTGTCGGTGGGAAAGTGATTATTAAAGGGGCCGGCGAATAGCCTGGAGGAGAATTATATGAAGTATCTATTATCTGTGATTTTGTTTTTAAGTTTATCTTCATCGGTTTTTGCCAGTGGAAGTTGTACAGGTCCCTGGATAGATACCGCTTTCATGAAGGTTAAGGTTTATCAATTTGCTGTTTCGACCAGTACTGCATGCACCAATCCGGTGGTTATCTTTTCATCGGCCGGTGGTCGAGAAATGGATTTACTAAAAAATCCAACCCTTGGGGGAGGAAACATTCCCGATGGAGTATACACATGCCTTATGATTACCATGAGCGATCAAATTAAAATTTCTCCGACAACCAGTGATGGCCTCCAATGTGTTGCGGGAACACAGTATATCAAAGATACCTGTCGAGCGGATGATGGAACCGCCAATAGTGATCTTCTCATAGGCACAACCTTTAACAATGTGGCCTGCCATGGAACAATTGTAGGAGCTGTTAGTACTCCTGTTGAGGATATGGTTACTCTTTATCTCACGACAGTAGGAGGCGGCGCTGGGAGCGCCTGGAATAAACCAACAAGTACCACAAGCACCAACCCTGTATTATTGAACGCACCGTTTGTAGTTTCCGGTTCTTCTGTGGGAACTTTTGTTGTTAATGCACGCAATGGCTTATGTACCTCGGGTGTCTGTTCACCTGAAGCAATGACTTTCGGTTTCCGTTAGTCTTAATCTTTGAGGAGCCTCTATGTTAAAATTAATTTGTAGAAGCATCTTGCCAGTCACACTTTTATTTTTTTCGTTACAAAGCTATGCCGGCCTTGGCGTGAAAGGCAGTGCAAACTATGGTTTGGGTAAGATGCACAATGAAAATGATACGATCCCCAAACGTAACATGAATGATCTTGAGTTGAGTGCCATTCCCGGATATAAATTCGAGAGTCTGCCTAATCTTCTTGTTGGTCCGTTTCTCGCCTACCGAATTGTGGGACAAAATACTGATCCAGCTGAA
>JAHFAA010000025.1:9748-10167 GCA_023250775.1 Bdellovibrionales bacterium | reverse complement strand
GGGGCCAAAACTTGAAAGGCTCTGGTTATCTTCTGGGACTCGGTGGCTCCTATCTCTTCACAAAATTTTCTGCCATGCTGGCCATCGATTTGTTAGGTCAATATAAGCTAAGCAAGAAGGATTTTTCTGACCAAACGGTCAAATACAAAAATCCCTTCGGCTTTCATCTCGGAGGTGGGTATCGCTTTCTTCCAGACTGGAGTGCTGATCTGACGTACAGTTCTATCGCTTACAAGAAGGTCCAAATTGAGTCGGGAGATGCAGCTGAGATTTCCAAACTTAAATACTGGAATGTTGCTATAGGTATTTCTTACTATTATTAAAAATTGACCAAAAAAATAGACGTGCCATGCTCTTAGCATGGCACGAAGACGCGAATCAAATGCCCGAAGAGTCCCAATCCCAGGAAATGTTGCGAG
>JAHFAA010000025.1:0-9738 GCA_023250775.1 Bdellovibrionales bacterium | reverse complement strand
ACGAGTATTGGAATTATTCACACACCTTTTCGTGAAAAATTTGGAGCACCTTCCGGGGCCATGCGGGTTCCGTCTGCCAAGGGCATAATCGAGCTTTGCTCTCCCTTTAATGACCCCAATACCATCGATGGTCTCGAAGGTGCCAGCCATCTTTGGATTTTATATCTCTTCAGCCAACATGCTGAAACACCCTGGCGAGCAAAGGTTCGCCCCCCTCGGCTCGGTGGCGAAAAGAAAATTGGTGTCTTTGCATCCCGTTCTCCTGTACGGCCAAATCCTATCGGGTTGACCTGTGTGTTGCTGGAAAAAATTGAGCATCATGAGGACAAAATTCTGCTGCATGTTTGTGGCGTTGATATGGTGGATGAGACCCCCATCATCGACATAAAACCTTATCAAAAAGATGTCGATTGCTTTCCAGAGGCCAGATTGGCCTGGGTGGATGAGAATCCTTGGCGACCTAAGCTCAAAATTGTTTTTGCAGAAGCTCTCGCCCAGCTCCTTACGACAGATGAGCGCCAGCTGATCACAGAGGTGCTCTCTTTAGACCCTCGCCCATCCAACCAACGTTCTAAAGATGGCGAAGCTGTTTACAAGCTGTGGCTCGGTCAGTGGGATGTGAGCTGGCATCTTTTAGGGCCAGAAATTCATGTGACGGAACTTGTGAAAAGACCGTGACACCCTTTCTCCCCTATTAAAACTATTATATCCTATGAGCATCTTCATAAGGGGTGAATGTGTGCTCAGGCCGTCCTTATCCTTGAAAAGTAGTCTCTGGCGCCGATGGCCTTTGGCCGTGCTTTGTATCGGCGGCATCGTTGCGCTCCTCACGCAGTTGCCTGTCACCAACTGGTTGGTGGCCGTCGTTGAGTGGACACGCCTCCAGGGTTCGGCGGGGCCGTTCTTGTTTGCCGTCGCGTACGTGGTTGCAACGGTGCTCCTGCTTCCGGGACTCATCCTCACCATCGGCAGCGGCTTCGTCTGGGGACCGTTGTGGGGTCTGCTGCTCATCTCACCAGTGAGTGTGCTCGCGGCCTCCTTGGCGTTCATGCTCAGCAGAACCATTGCAAGGAATCAGGTGATGCGACGACTTGGATCAGACCCGCGACTTGCAGCGCTCGATGCCGCGGTAGAACAGCACGGATTCAAGATCGTACTCTTGCTTCGACTCTCTCCCCTGTTTCCCTTTAACACCATCAACTATCTTCTCGGTCTGACCCGTGTTCGCATGCGTGATTTTATCCTCGGTTCGTGGATCGGACTCTTGCCGGTGACTGCGCTTTACACTTACCTGGGCTCCATGGTGACAAAGACGAGCGAGCTTGCTTCAGGCGCCAAAACTTCTCCAGGTCCCTTCGGCAATGCTTTGTTTGCCTTGGGTGTCGTCTCCACGATTGGTGTCACGATCCTCTTGACTCGAATCGCGCGCCGGGCACTGACACGTGCGGTTGGTGGAATTTAGAACCTTGGACTAGCGCATGTACGGGGGGAAAATTATTTCCCTAACTTCGCACCTTTGTGACAGGCCACACAGGTCTTCATGCCCTTGAAGGATGCATCTTTTTTTGGATCATCATCCTTTAACGCCATTTTCTCGTTCATTTCGAAGGCCACTTTGAACATCGGGCTTGCGGCCATATTTTCAGCGTTTTTGCCCTTCATTCCTTTAACGTGGCATTCAGCACATTTCAGGCCAACTTCCTTGCTGTAATTAGATTTTGCTGAGACCACGGTGCTAAATAACAAAGCGACAGCAACCAAAACAACAATCTTTTTCATAATCCCATCCTTTGAAAAATTAACAATCAACCAAGACTTGTGAGGATAATTCTAAAGATTGTGAATGAAAAAATGAATCTGGTTTTCAGTAGATTTTTATCAGGAATAAATCTGCATCTTTTCAAGTAATGACATTAGTCCTTTTAAATTCCAACACGATCAGCAGGACCGCTTCCGCTAGCGGCGCAGTTCAGCTTATCTGGACGTAGGATTTCAAGAAAGTGGCGACGATGAAGGTTCTCACACTTTCCGCCCGCCCAATTGGACTGTGTTCCCATGGTTGAACCGCATCCATTACTGGAGTTTACTCCGGTCTCACCTAAAGCATGGCCTGGATAGTTTGGATCGATGTATTCATCTTGCAATCCCATGGCATGTCCCATTTCGTGCCAGGTAGTGGCGCTACTTTGAGCAAATGAATAGTTTTGTTCTGACTCTCTATTTCCATTTGAGTTTTGGCAATTTGATGAGGCAGTATCTGCGTTATAACAAGGAGAGATATTGATTCTTTTCGTCCCTGCAGGGCAAGTCATGGCACATCCCGAGGCACAGCAACGTTGAATATTAAAACGCACTCCTGGGGTCATTGGAGGCTTAACTCCTGCCCCCTGAGAGGTCCAACGTGAATTGGAAGAATCTAGCCATCCACTGCCTGAACCTGTGGCCTTGGCCATAGCAAAAGCTTTTTGCTCATCGCAAGTCTTATGCGCTAACTGGAAATAATCAAATTCATCGGGATCGATTGTACCGTTCTTGTTGCGATCGGAAAGTTTCATTAATTGCGCGTAAGCAGCAGCTGAAAGTCCTCGAGGTGCCGCGCCGGCAGTAGGCTGAGGAAGACCTGTAAGGTAAGTGTCACAACCGGGGACAAAGTCGATAGGGACATTAACAACCTTGGTTCCATTTGGTTCAGTAGCGACGTTATAAAGCACATCACCAACCAGCGGCCATCCCCAACTCTTTCTTTTCACCGAAGTAGAACCATCAGGATTTTGACCAATACCTACGCATGAAAAACTTTGATTAAATTTCTGATAGCGTTCCAAATAAGGCTGAGAAGTCGATGGCCTCTGGCACATCATCAACTTAACCGCCTGCTGGGCCTTAGGATTTGGAATATCTAGAACCGCCTGTTGTACGGCGGTAGGATCAGCAACCATCATTCTTCCAAGAGAAGAACCTCCACGAGTAGGATCGCACATTGAGGTTAATCGATAATCGATGTCTTGTTTGTATTTATCTTTGAGCCCGTCCATGGCGTAATCAAGATTACCCGATGCCGAGAGCACACGATTGGTTTGTTGAGTCGATAGTGCCGGTGTCGGTGGCACGGCGCCACCATAGCCAGAACCTCCAACTGCAAAATTCATGGCATTGACCGTTTGGTTCCATAGTCCCACATTCTGAGGATCGGTATTAACTAATTGTTTGTAGCCCATCTGAGTGGTTAGGCCAGCATTGGCCAAGCCAGCTCCACGACAAATCATTCTTCGTTGATCAGGGCGCTCAGAACTTTTACAGGCAGTAGAGTTTAAAGCGGCGGTTTGTTCAGTAGCACTGGAACCGGTGGAAAGCGTGGTTGATGTATACGCAGAGCAGGTGGTGCTTAATCCACTAATATTCGTCGGGGAACGTAAAGCTCCCATTGCTTCATAGATGGCCGTTTCAAATCTTTGTCTGGAATGTCTACCACATGAATCGGGAGTTTCATTCAAAACATCGAGAATTGAATTATCACCAAACATGCGGTCAGCGTCTGTGCCTCCCATAAATACGATTGGGAAGGCGGTGCGAATACGTTCTCGCAATCCTTTGATGTTAATGCAGGCCAACTTGTCTTCGTCTGTCGCACCTGCACACCTACTTTCCATCTGGGTCTTTAAGTTTTTATCCAACATTAAGGCCTGGGCCGCACGGTTAGTATTAAAGGAGGCCTTAACACTTCTCATCTTTATTAACTGATTCATTTTTTCTTGATCAGCGGCAGGATTGGCCGAAGTCTTATTCTTTAAGGCCGTTCCCAGAGTTTGTATTTCACCTACCAAATCACTCTCATCTTTATCTTTATTTGCATCAACAAAGGCCTTCATGGCCGTGGCCTGGGTCGAACCAGTTAGGCAAGAAGGTACGTTGGGAATAGGTTTTCCCATGGCCGCGGCCTCCATGATGGCATGTTCATAGATCTTGGCTTGAGTCATCAGCATGAAAGAACTTTCAATCGCTGGCCAGGCCAAGCTATTTCCAAGCCCAGATGCCACCAAATCTTGTTGTTGAGCACAGAGAGCAGCACTAAAAGTTCCGCCTCCACGCTGAGGACAGAGATCATGAAAAAATGTCTCGGCACCAACCTCTGACGAGGAATTGAGCCAACCGTATCCAGCGCGATTCATATCTGGCCCATTTACAATTGCCAACTCGGCCATGACTCCTCTGGCAGAGTCACTGCCAGGGTTATGGGCCCAGACTTGACAAGCAAGCAGGAAACTAGTGATCAGGGTCGCTAGAAGAATTGTTTTTTTGTGTTTACACATAGACACATCCCATCTCTTTTTATTTATACTCAGCTCGAGAATTGTTAGGTAATATTGGGCACAAACTTACAGCAATTGAATTTACAAAAGGTTTTTGATCATCGGCCCCGACAATCTCCGGGGTATTGTCATAAATTAACAGTCCTGACGAAGGGGCAATCTCTTTGGGAATAGTCAGCGATACTGTGATCGATTGTCCGGGTTTCAAGATCTGCTTTAGTTGAGCAGGAACACTTCTGTAGGTAAGTGGCATGACTCCCCCATCTCCAAGTCGGAGCATAAAATGTTGTTGAGCACTGGGAGGCAGTTTGACTTGTAACTGTTTGTTTCCAGAATTTACAAGTTTGGCATCAATAAATTGTGACTTGAAATCACGCTTCTCAAACATTGAAAGCGCCAACACGGTGGCATTCTTATCCTTCAGCATTCCTACTCCAATATTTTGCATCTTGGCGAGAAATTGCTTGGTGACTGCTTTAGGTGAGGCCAGGTTAAGAATAGATGAATAATAATTATTATCGTATTCGACATTCAGATTTGCAGGCGGATTATCTCCGCGATACCCGGCCCTATCAAGTGCCGCCTGATCACCTTCCACTTCTTGAGTAACATGAAGTGCATCTATCACATAATCTGCATGCTCCTTGGCGGGCAATTTTAAAGACAGTGTTCCACCTTGATTACTGCATGAAAAATCTGTATTACCAAAATAAACTGAATTAAGAGTAAGATCTCCCGTCGGAATTAGCTCCAAATTGTAATTCCTTTTTGATCCGGTAAATGATGTTTGCTCAAGAGAGAATTTAAAACCCGAAGAGACTTTCTCTCTATCAAAGGAAGAAGGAATATCGATATTTTTTTTGTCCCTCCCTAGACTGCTATAGGAAATAAGGAGTGGGATGGCGAGAAACATGAGAACGGGTATTTTAAGTTTTGATTTTTGCATACTTCACTTCCCAGTATAATTAAGCTCTTGGATTTTTCCGACTACGAAGTCTTGATTCACGAAAGATCACCTCTAAGCAATGAATATTTTATGCCCTAGTGGCCCACCCCACTCGACTGAGAGTGCCCACTTCCCGTGGCAGTTTCGTGATCCTTGTTCAAAAACTCTTCTTGATTGTTTCCTCTTTGCCCATCATCCACATGCTTAATCATTTTATCATGAGGAATATGGGGAACATCCTGTGTGGCAAAAGTTGACGTAAATTGATCTATACTACAGACCACATCTGATTTGTTGTCATTTCCGGGCCGTCTGTTTCCGCAAGGATTTGCAGCTGCTCCAGATCCGCTGGAACTGCCACGGGCCTCATTAATTTTTTCATGCTTTGGAACATCCTGATTAGCATAGGAGTTAAAATATGCATCAATCTCACCAATTTCTGGCGGATGATCTCTCATGCCTGGATCGGCTGAAGTCATACGTGCATGGACATTAGTAATATTAAAAGCGGTAACAAAAAAAACCACGCTTATTACTTTTTTCATAATCACCCACAAAAAAAAAGATAAAACCCCACAGAGATTTTAACAAAGTTCGGTGAGTATACAATTAGGGGCAAAAGATCCAACCAATGACCGAGCCTTTTACCCGGAATTAATTCCAATGTAACTTTAAATAATTCTCCCGCTTTGCAATTTTCATCCTTTTAATTTATAGATCATAATCGTCCCTTTGAGCTTGCCGAGTTGTTCTTCCACCGTCTCCACCAGCTCATACAACTCCGGCGATCTTAGAGGCCCATTCATTCGACCAAAATTTAAATCCCGCAACAGCCGATCGCCTTCTCCCCTATGCGCCACCTCGATTAAATAAAGCGGCACCTTTTGCAACGTTGGGGCAATAAAAATTCGCCCTTGTCGTAGATCGCAGTCCAGGTAGAAATTCATATCCGTCCTTTTTTTGCGTATCATCTTGCCATGAAAAGGTTCCTGTCCGGTATCTTAATATTTTGAGGTGTTTAACTCCTAAACACTTTCGCAAATCTGTCTATTGTTTAGGCCCTAAGCCTCGCTAACTCACCCGATTTAGGTGCCTCCTCTGGCATTAACTTTGCTTCATCATTCCCATGATGTGGAAGACGCCTATTTTGATCTATCTCCTGCTGCAGGCCCTGGCCTTTGCCGATCAGAATCCTTGTGACTCTGTTCGTTTTCATAGTGTTGAGGCCATGGAACCCCAGGGTGCCTTTGGGCTTGAGACGCCCGTTTTGTACCCCGACTATACCGTGAGAAATTCGTTTTATCGTGAAATCCGACTCTCGAATTATCCTGATATGTTTGGTTCTGTGAGATCGGAAAAAGATTACAAGCAACATCCCGCTTGGGGCCGTGATATCCCTTCTCATCACTACCGTTTTCCAGAAGAGCGCATGAAACTTTGGGAGCTATGTGAGATTGCGCAGAAAAAAAATTTGCATGATTTGAGTATCGTGTGCAAAGGCGACACCGAAGCTCCAGATAAACTAAAAAGCGAATGCTTCATCTCTACCCATGTTGGTGGAACGGACATGAAGGCCTATCAAGATCACATGTGGGGAAGGAGAATTGGCATTACTTCTTCTATCCACTACGAAGATCATGAAGACCGCTACTCTGCGCTTAAAAATGTCGGAGTAAGACAGGACATTTACGGCCCGGTCATTCGAGGTGCCATCGATCGGATCGTTCAGCTGGAAAATATTCTGCCCGACAGTCCCGAGACCCGCTATGCAAGGGAGCTTGAATATCTTGCCCAGGCCTATGGAACCAAGGATATCACTATTTCTCCCGAACTCGCCGCTTGCATAGGCAAGATGCCTTTTGAAAATTTCAAAAAGTGGGTGGCCTGGGATAAGGCCAAGTTTCACGACAAACCCATCAACGCACGCACGGTCGATGAAATCGCCAGAAGTATCGTCTTCTTTATCGTCTACATTCTTCCTTTTCTACTCTAATTTTTAGTCATCACTGTTGCGCGGGTCTGTTTACTCATTTTTTCGGTGCTGTGATTTTCAGGATTAATGAGCATGTAGGTGTTACTGAAATGATTATCCTTCTTTTTTACAACTAGCGTTTCTATTCCTAGCTTGATACTTTATGACAGCTTCAAAATTTTGCCGGCAACGGCAGATGTTGTAAGAATGATTGACATCATTTCTCAGGCAGTCGCGGTCTAGAATACATTGCTTGCCGCGGCATCAAGAATTTTTCTCTCGCCCCAAAGTTTGAGTATAATAACTTTAAATGAATATTTTATTGTCAGAAACGAATGATGAATGGGCCGATAAAATCAAAAATTTTATTGGCAGTGAAGGGCATTCTCTTGATGTTGCCATCAGCGGCCGTGATGCTCAGTCGCGCATCTATAAAAGAAATTATGACATTGTCATCTTAGATTTTTCCACGACTAACCACTCTGCCTTAGAAGTTCTGCGCTACATTCGCATGCATAATCCCCACCTTAAGGTGATTCTGACATTTTCCAGCAAACAATTTTTTGATGAGCTTGATTTTGATGAAACCGAGTTAGTGAAAATGGGGGCCAGCGATATTCTGATCAAGCCTTTCGAAATGAGACAGTTAAAAAGATGTTTATTAGGCGATATTCAATTCGATCGTTGGAAGAAGGCAACTGAGACAAGAGCAAGAACACCGGAAGCGCATGAGATGTATGCTTCTGACAATGAGTTTACGCGTATTAAGGCCGATGGTGCTCTGGTCATCAATCACGCCATTTTTGACATCTATGTGCGCGTGGGAAAAGATCGTTATATAAAGATTCTTTATGAAGGTGACACTCTCGCTCAAAATCGCTTGCAGGAATATCAGGCCAAAAAAGTGGAGTTCTTTTATTTTAAGACGCGCGACCGTGGCGCTTATATCAATTTTATAAATGTTTTGCTCAGCAAAGTCATGAGTAAGATAAATATCGCTCCTTCAACCAAAGTGGAATTGACCAAAAACATGGTGGATAAATTTGTTGAGGAGATTTACACCAATGGAATTAAGCAACCACTGATTGATGAAGGAAAAATGCTCAGCCAAAATATATATCAATTTATCCAATCAGATCGCGACCTCGACTATTTATTAAAACAACATGTCGAACAAGATGCCAATTTTAAATATTTGCATATGTTTCTTGTTTCTTTTTTTGCCACAATCATTTGTAAATCTACAGAATGGGCACGCACGCGCACTATCGAAAGCGTGGTGATGGGGGCGCTCCTGCATGACATTGGAAAAATCAAACTCCCTCAAGAACTTCGTCTGATGGATTCCACCTTAATGACCACGGAACAACTCGATCTTTACAAACAGCACCCTCATCTAGGCTGTATTTTATTACAACCTATTTCTCTGATTCCCGAGCCCGTATTACAAATTGTGGGCCAACATCATGAGGCCTGTGATGGGTCGGGCTTTCCTGCGCAACTTACCAGCACAAAGATTTATCCCTTAGCGAAAATCGTTGGCCTGGCCGATCACTTTACCAACCTTATGTTGAGAGAGAAGCTTTCGCCCCAAGAATCCTTACGATTTTTTTTGAATGATCGAAAAAATATTCATCGTTTTGAGGCCGACCTTGTTCTCAAGCTGGCCCACGGATTTCTTGGCCATGACAAATTTGTGCAGCAAAAGATCTAGAGAATATTTTTGAATTTATCGAGTACGCTCTGGTGTTCAGTGACATTATTATATGCGGCAAAGATAATTTCTTTTAAATTCTCAAACATGGGTTTTTGGATAAAATCAAAGGCGCCGTATCGAAGGGCCGCCTTCATATTCGCCTCATTCTCATAGGCGGTAAAAAAAATGAAAGGTATAGTGGCATTTTCTTTTCTTACCGCTTGAACAAGTTCCAGGCCTGTCATCACGGGCATATTGATATCACTGAGAATGCAATCCAACTTGTGCTCATGATAAATTTTCAAGGCCTCTTGCCCGTTATTGGCGGTATAGATTTCATGGCAATCATCTTCTAAGAAAGGCAACAAGCACATGAGCAGTGCAGGTTCGTCATCGACTATCAATAATTTCTTTTTCAAATTAGACCTCTTTTCATAACTTTGATCTTTTTCCGGCCAAATTTCTTTTCACGACTTGCCGATTATTTTTTCTTTCTTGATCGGCCAATTCTTGCTGCTTCAACTTGTACTCTTCTTCTGTCATCATCGGTTCTTTATCTTCCAAATAGTGTTCGGTATATTTGAATTCCGAGATGGGTTCAAAAATAATCTGGTTTACAAACTTCCGCAAGATTTTCTCATCTTCCATACTGACACCATTAATGATCCCCATGTAGTGATGGCCCTTGGTTCCTCCCAGCGGTAAATCCCACCAGGGTGGTACAATGGTGATCAACATTTCTATCGGCTCAGTACTTCGCAAAATTGAAAAAAATGCCAACTCCTGGTTGCAATAAAAAGATATTTCATGTTCT
>JAHFAA010000384.1 GCA_023250775.1 Bdellovibrionales bacterium | reverse complement strand
AAGGGTCAACTTCAACTGAATACAGCTTCAACAAAATCCCTAGCATCTGTTACACCAGACTTTTTCTTGGTCTCTTCTCGTCTTTGTTACCGTCGATTAAGACGGCAATCTTTTTTCTATTTTAAATTTTAAAAGAGCATGCCACTTTTCTAAGGTTTTCACCTCACATCTTTAATTCGAAAGAGGACAGGAAAAAAAGCTTAAAGAAGTAGCGACTTCGCGGGATATTAATGATCTAGGGTGAAGTGGTCAAGAAAAAAAAATAAAAAAAACGTTCAGATCGAAGAATTATCAATTTTCCTTCAGCATTTGATCATTGACGATGAGATAACTTCAGAGCGTGGCATGAATGTGCGATGTGCCATTCTTGAATTCACAAGAAAAACTATAATAAAAGTAGCATGTTAGACATGCTATTCGCGTGGAAAAAATATAATGCTCGATTTATTGCTCGACACAAAAAATAATATTGTAATGAGTGAACATAAACTGGAAGGGTTCCTCTATTCTCATCATCAACATCGTCTCGAACCGAATTTTAAAAAAAATTGTGCGATAAAATGGCTGCAGCAATCACATAACAATCAACTTCTCTGGGAAGTACTAAAAAATATCGATGCCCTCCTCTGTGAACATCAGATTGAAGCAGTCATCCTCAAAGGACTTAGCTTTCTTGGACGTATCTATTCTAACGGTGGAGAAAGGGCCATTTCCGATATTGATTTATATTTGTCGCGTGAAGATGAAATCATCATCAAAAAAATGCTCACAAAGAATGGTTTTATTGCCCATTCTGAGAGGGATCAGTGGGAGGGCGATAACTTCAAATCATTATGGTTCACACCTCCCCATTGGCCTTGCGCCACGATTGAGTTACATTTTGATCTTTTTTATCACCGAAAGCAGATGAATATTCCGGGCGTACGGCGGTTTGCCGAATTTCAGAACATTAAATTACTGGAAGAGAATGTCGAAATGTCGTACTTGATTGGCCACTTGGCCTTTCAACATACTTTTCTGAAACTTTTTTGGCTCGTCGATGTTGATCGTCTCTACAGAATCGAATCAGATCAAATTGAATGCGCAAAGATGCTCTCAATCGCCCATAAGTGGGGTTTATTTCGGGCCCATCAAATGGTTTTCTATGTCTTACTAACTTTTTTTAAAACACCGCTTCGCCAAGATTTATGTGAGGCCTTTCAACTTTCAAAACCCGCGCTCTGGAAACTTTTTCTAACGAAGAAATTCCTTCTGAGAGGGCGGCAGTCGGGCGTCTCCTATTATCTGCTCAAGCACATGACTAAAGACTCTCTTCTTACCGCTCTGGTCTATGATTTGCGCTGGATTCGTCACATGATTAAAAAAAACTTAGCAACATTTTTCTCCGCGTTCGAATTCTGAGGGTATCGAATGAGGTCTTTTCAAATTGTACCGAATATTGAAAAGGTACATCATGCAAACAACAAACCACCGAATCACGTTCGGATTACGAAAGGAACGCATCTGAGACAAATGGGAAAAGAATATTTTCATTCTTTGACCACGCTTCCCCCACCAGATGATTTTACCCTTTCGCTCAAGACCAGATACAAGCCCGAGAATAAAGAATTCGTTATCTTCGGCGAGGCCAAAATCACCTTTGGTAATACAACGGGGAACACTGCGAATAAGACGATGGGCCACAAATTGACTATTCGAACGTCCAACCAAAATATCGCCGACTTCGACAGAAGCGAAATTGTTTAAAGTAACATCGACGAAAAGAAGATCGCCAGGTCTCAGGACTGGCCACATACTCATTCCCGTAAGAGGCATTTTAATCATTGTTGCCATGGTCGTAGTAAATGGACTCCTTCACTGAAGCCAATTTCTGACTTTCTGGTGTCAAGACTAGAGGGTCGCCTGATTCGTGCAAGGCCATTCCAAAACAATGCTCACAAAAATGTCCACCTAGAGTCGGACTTTTCATTCCCTTCAAATCTTTTAAGCGCAGATTTCTCCATTTCAATGCCGTGGGACTATTCCATAAGGTTCCAAAAGGTTCAGTCACTAACGAGCCGAAAGATTCACGAACTTCAATACATCCGAGTAGTTCACCATAAGGGTTTACGGCACATTTGCCTTTGGCCACATTACAGACATAATCTTCAGCTGGCTCAACAAGAAGTGGAGGAATACTTGGTGGCCAACGACGGGCCTTTTCAGTGTAATACCACAGCAATTGTTTTTCAGTCGCACGCAAATTTACAGTTGATAAATCACCATTCATTTTTGGAGTGACGCTAACATCTTCTTTCATTGGCAGTTTTTTTTGCACACACCACTCAACAAGGTCAAAATGATGTTCGATATTCTGGCGAGTGAGAAGGCAATTGATATGAACCTCAATTCCTTGCTCTCTTAGCAACTCAATGGCCTTCATGGTTTTCACGTGAGAGCCTTGGACGGCGGTCATCTCGTCATGGATGAGTGGATCAAGTGAGTACAAAGAAATGGTGGCTAGATGCAGCCCTCCATCATGAAGTTTTTTTGCCGTTTCAGATGTTTGGATTTTTAATCCATTCGTGATCATTGAGATATGGAAATGCATCTCACGCGCACATTCTAAAATTTCCCAAAAATAAGGATTCAGCATGGCCTCCCCACCCATTAAAATGAGATAGAGTGTGCCGGCATCGCGCAATTTTTGCAGAACGAGGAACCAATTTTCCTTGGATAAAGTCTTGTTGGGGGCATCCGAAAAATTATCAATGTAGCAATGTGTGCAACGTTCATTGCATCGATAGGTCAATTCAAGAGAGGCCTGAAGAGGCACCGCTTGATGAATCGATTTCATACGAAGATTATCAATAACACTGTAATGAGTTAAACTATTGATACTCAACTAATCCTTCCTCAACAAAACGCTCTAAAATACTCTCCACATCTCGGCAAGCTGAGACCAAATCAATTTCAAATTCATCGGTCATTTTCTTGGCCATCTCGTCGAGAGTTCTCGCTTGTTCCATGAGGTGCCATAATAAGGTCGCACTGGCATTTAATTCGTGGGCCTTATTTGTCTTGGGAGAAAGAATGATGGCCTGACCATCAATCTCTTGCCATGGAACAGATTTTCTCTGTACTCGTAAGGGGGCGTTCAATGACATTCCAAAACTCCTTGTTTTTTTGAAACTGCAGTTCATAGCAGGGCACGTGTTCTATAATTTTCATGGCCAACTGCATGACATTCTTGGCGTGCTCTTCTCTATTAGCACCAATAAAAATATTGGCGGCAGAGGCGATAATTTTTTGGAGACTGCTGACCGTTGTAAGGGGAGTAATGCCACTCACCTCTGATTGTTTTAACCAAAACATGGCCCGAATTGGATAGGCATGGGCATTTTCGCGATCGGGGGAGATGGCCCCCCCCAGGTAGGCTTGCTTTACCAAAACCTGTCGATCAACCACCACGACATTCATGTCATCGCCCAAAACTAAGCGATGATCGGCCAGAGAGGCCACAGTCGTTTTGCCGGCACCTGAATGACCCAGAAAAAGATAGGCCTGCCCTGACTTATTTACCACGGCAGAGCTGTGGAGAAGTATTCGTGAGTGCTGGAGCATTCTCCGAGGAAGGGCCCAGCGAAGAGCATTGTAAATCCCATCAGTATTCCGCCAATCCGTTAGAATTGAGATTTGTCCTTGTAGATCATCATGCCCGACAAAATCTCTTTGAATTGCATATTCGCCCTGAGAATTTTCAAAAATAGTGCAATCTGGCGTTGCTTCATCTGAAAAGTTCGTTGGAAAGGATGCAATATCCTCGGGGCCAAAGCATAAAATCGTTGTGGTACACGCCTCGATGGCAATGTCGCTGACAGGAAGAAGAGATTGAAGTGCCTGAAACATGGCCTCACTTGTCACTCGACAGCGCAGAGGGACACCATGAAAATCCAGCATCAATTCATGCCAGAAAATATCTGCCGAGGTCCGAACTTTGATTTCTCGAAAAAGCGATTTTTTAATTTTTGAGAGATTGATATTTTG
>JAHFAA010000024.1 GCA_023250775.1 Bdellovibrionales bacterium | reverse complement strand
AAAATTTGGCCTATCAATCTCATTGATCAGCGTGTAAAGAATGGTGCTGGTGTTATCCTTGATGATGTGTTGGCAGGTATTTTCGCCGGAATCAGCTACCGCGCCATTATTTTCGCGGCCTCTTTTCTTTAGCGTTGACTTACGCACAACTTACGCATACACTTTTTAATATATTGTTTCAGGCGATACAAAGTTTGAGCAGGCCACTCACTTTTTGCATCTTTTTTTCATAACTTAAAAAATTTGATTAAAAGACTCGCTTGCAACCTTTTTTTAGTATTCGGACCAGTTGAATCTGGTTAAGACTTATTAACAACTATTACAGAGGAGTTCAGCAATGTATCGGCCCCAAACAGACGCACCATCGGCAGAGAATAAATCCAAGGCCCTTGATATTGCATTATCGGCCATCGAAAAACAATTTGGAAAAGGCGCCATCATGCGCTTAGACGGAACCACGTTAACAAAGGTTCCCGCCACTTCTACAGGCTGTTTAGGGCTCGATTTAGCTCTTGGTATTGGAGGAATTCCCCAAGGTCGTGTTATTGAAATTTTTGGCCCCGAGTCTTCTGGCAAAACAACCCTTACCCTTCATATTGCCGCTGAGGCACAACGTCAGGGTGGAACTGTTGCCTTCATTGATGCTGAACACGCCCTTGATACTCACTATGCTGCCAAACTCGGTGTTGATGTTCCCAATACTCTCATCTCGCAACCCGATAGCGGTGAGCAGGCGTTAGAAATTGCAGACATGTTGGTTCGCTCAGGCGCCGTCAATCTTCTCATTGTAGACTCCGTTGCCGCCTTAACTCCCAAGGCAGAACTTGAAGGAGAAATGGGAGATTCGCACATGGGTCTTCAGGCCCGTCTCATGTCGCAAGCTTTACGCAAGCTAACAGGTTCAATTTCACGTTCAAACACCACCGTTATTTTTATCAATCAACTACGTATGAAAATCGGCGTCATGTTTGGAAATCCTGAAACGACTACAGGTGGAAATGCGCTAAAATTTTATGCCTCAGTCAGAATGGATATTCGCAGAACAGCGGCCATTAAAGATGGTGAGACTGTTGTAGGAAATCGCACCACTGTAAAAATTGTCAAAAATAAAGTTGCTCCTCCATTTAGGTCTGTCGAATTCGACATCATTTATGGCGAAGGTATTTCGAAAAGTGGCGACATTGTCGACGTGGCAAGCGAGGCCGGCATCATTGAAAAGGCCGGTGCTTGGTTCTCCTACAATAATTCCAAAATCGGTCAGGGACGGGATAACTCCAAAAAATTTCTTGAAGAGAACCCGCTGATCATGGAAGAGATTCGTCAGAAAGTGCTCCTGAAACACGGTCTCATCGATGAAGTCAAACCTGCAAACGTTAATTCAGCCACTGGGGAAATTGAAGACGAAGATGCTGCGCATGCCCCTAAGAAATCGAAGAAAAATGTTCAATGAGTGAAATGAGCGAGCGGAATATTGAACTTGGGCAGGAAGCAGAGAATTCTGCTCCCTTGCTCACGTTTAATGACACGCTCAAATTTTCTGTAAAACTTCTTAAAAAACGCGATTTCTCTGTTCATGACATGAGGCAGGCCCTGATGCGTGCAGGGCACGACGAAAACTGTATTTCCGAGGTAATTGAACACCTATTACATCTTCGCTACCTCGATGATGAGAGGCTCGCGGCAAACCTTTTAAAAAAGTATACTTCAAGAGGAAAAGGTCCCCATTACATTGAAATTGAATTTGCAAAACGGGGTCTTGTTTTTTCTATGGACGCGTATCGAAAATTTTTTGACGACCAGGAAATTTCCTCTACAGACCAGATCATGGGTGCCATCGAACGTGCCGGAAGAAAATATCTGAGGCAAAATCAGTCTTGGTATGATTTCGAACGAAAAGTTCTCTTTTACCTTTTTCGCCAGGGCCTAATCCGCGAAGCGAGCGAGATCAGCCTTTACAAAAGCTCACTGCGTCAACTTTGGAATTCCAAGCAGATTGACGGTTCCAACTAGATACTTCTCGATATATTATGTACTGGCATTCACGGGGCGTATTATTTTTGGATTAATTTATGCAAGCAAAAGAAATTCGTAAGCAATTTTCTAATTTATTTGTCTCCCACGATCATCGAAAAATTTCCTCCAGTTCTCTTATTCCAGAAAATGATCCTACTCTTCTCTTTGCCAATGCTGGCATGAACCAGTTCAAAGATTATTTTACCGGAAGAGCAATCCCTGCTCATCGTCGCGCTGTCACGATCCAAAAATGCGTACGTGCCGGCGGCAAACATAATGATCTTGAAAATGTTGGATTCACCGCCCGTCACCATACTTTTTTTGAAATGTTGGGCAACTTTTCTTTCGGTGATTATTTTAAAAATGATGCCATTGCATACGCTTGGGAATTTCTCACAAAATCTTTGTATCTTCCCAAAGAAAAACTTTTTATTACAGTCCACAAAGATGATGACGAGGCCCTGCAAATTTGGCACAAAAAAATGGGGATCCCACTCGATCGTATCTTTAAGAAAGACAATAGTACCAATTTTTGGGAAATGGGCGAGTTTGGGCCTTGCGGCCCGTGCAGCGAAATTTTTTACGACCATGGTGAAAAATATGGAATTCCAAATTTTAAACCAGGTCCCGGTCAAGATCTTCTCGATGATGACCAACGCTATGTAGAAATTTGGAACCTCGTTTTCATGCAATTTGAAAAAAGTGCTGCCGGTATAAATCCACTGCCTAAGCCATCAATTGATACAGGTGCCGGACTAGAGCGCATTGCCGCCATCATGCAAGGGAAATACTGGAATTATGATTCAGACTGTTTCACGCCCATCATGAAGGAATTAGAAAAAATTTCCGGTAAGTCCTACGCTGACCCTAAATATCAAACAAATTTCCGAGTCGTCGCTGATCACATTCGTGCATCAACCATGCTTATCACTGACGGTGTTATTCCTTCCAATGAAGGACGTGGTTATGTTCTTAGGAGAATCATTCGCCGTGCTATTCGACATCTAAGTGAATTACAGGCCCCAAAGGTTTCTTTTCACAAATTGGCTAAAAGTGTTTTTGATATTTTGGGCGAAGAATATTCTCAAAATGCCGCCAATCTCTCCTTGGCCGAAAAAATGCTTGAGATCGAAGAAAAGAAATTTATTGAAACTCTCGATACCGGAATTAAATATCTCACCGAAGCCATTTCCAGAGAGAAGCTTAATCCTAAATCAAACCCAACTCTAAAAGGCGATGACGCCTTCATGCTCTACGATAGCTATGGCTTTCCGCTCGATCTCACGCAGGCAATTCTGCGTGACAAGGGCCTGACTGTTGATATTTCCCAATTTGATCGCCTCATGAAATTGCGCCGCGAAGATTCTAAAAAATCATGGAAAACAACCGGAAGCGTTGATAAATCTATCTTCTTTAAGGCGCAAGAAAAATTTGGAAAGACTGAATTTCTTGGCTACAAAAAACATGATTGTGACGCAAAACTTTTAAGCAAGATTGATCTAGGTGACTTTAGTGCTCTCATCTTTGATCAGACAACCTTTTACGCCGAGAGTGGCGGTCAAGTTGGTGACACCGGATCAATCCTCGACGAAGGCCATACTATTGCGACCGTTTTTGACACGAATAAACCAGTGGAAGGACTGTTCGTACATTTTTCCAAGGACGCTGATGCCCTACAAGAAGGTAAAACCTATCACTTAAAAATTGATGAAAAAAAACGTGCGCTGACTGAACGAAATCATTCTGCCACCCATCTTCTCCAAGCCGCCTTAACTTCCGTACTCGGCACCCATATAAAACAGGCCGGCTCAATGGTCTCACCTGATCGTCTAAGGTTTGACTTTACTCACCCTCAGGGTCTGAGCAAAGAAGAACTTCGGGAAGTTGAACGCATTGTGAACGAGAAAATTAATCAACATCTTGCCGTAGCCTCGAGCATCGTTGAAAAAGAACAGGCCATCAAACGCGGTGCCACTGCCTTATTTGGCGAAAAATATGGCGCTCAGGTTCGCGTCTTAGAAATTGGCAATTTTTCCACTGAGCTTTGTGGTGGCACACACGTTCACAATACTTCCGAAATTGGACTTTTCACTATCGTTTCAGAAGGTTCTCTAAGTGCTGGCGTAAGGAGAATTGAAGGTCTCACCTCCGAAAAAGCAATCGAACGCCTTTATCGTCGCTCTGATTTCTTCGCAAAAGTCGAGGGCCTGCTTGTTGACGTAGAAGAAAAGGCCATCACAAAAATAGATGCCCTACTTTCAGAAAACCGGGAATTAAGAAAAGAAAAACAAAGATTGGACGATTCTCTTACCGCCCTTAAGGGAAAAGCTCTCTACGAAAAAGTGGAGAAAATCGGCGCATATGATGTTTTGATAACAGAATTGCCCGCTGATATTGATCTTCGAAAATTTTCTGATGACTTTGTCTCCAATTTCCCAAATGGCATTGCTGTTTTGGCAAGCCGACAGAATAACAATGCCAACATCCTTCTTAGAACTGCTAAGCCCTCTCCCACTTTCCACTGTGGTAATGTTCTAAAAGAACAAATTCATCATCTAAATGGAAAAGGCGGCGGACGACCAGATATGGCGCAAGGATCGGGTGAAGCTTCCAAGCTGAGCACATTTTTTGAACAAATTAGAATGATTCTAAAAAAATAAAGGGCATCGAGATGAAGATTTTTAGCTTTGCCATAATCGTGATTTTCACCTTTGCTGGATTCTCGGCCTGCCGACGAATGGATCAAACAGCGACAAGTAACATTTTGCAAGTCCCTCTCTCCTCTGAGATTTCGACTCTTGACCCTGCGAGATCCTATGACACCATTTCCGGCTCGGTTGTCTATCAAGGCTATGAGCAACTTTATGAATATCATTATCTCAAAAGACCTTACGTCCTTTTACCACTCCTGGCTGACGGCATGCCACAAGTTGATAAAAGTGGTCTGCGCTACACTATAAAGATTAAACCGCATGTCCAGTACCACAATGATCCTTCATTTAAAGGCGTCCCACGTTTTGTTAAAGCACAAGATTTTGTTACCGAAATTAAACGTCTGGCGTTTGTTCCAACGCATAGTAATGGCTGGTGGCTTTTTGAAAATAAAATCAAAGGCCTTGATACATTCGTCAAAGATGCCGGAAACGATTTTGAAAAATTCAAAACACTTTCCATCGAAGGCCTGCAAACCCCTGATGACAACACTCTTGTCATTGAATTACTAGAGCCATATCCCCAACTACTTTATGTGTTGGCGATGAGTTTCGTTTCGCCGATCCCAATGGAATCAGTGGAACATTACAAAAACATGCTTGATGATGTCATTATTGGAACAGGTCCCTTTTATCTTGAGTCTTGGGTGAAGCTTGGAAATTTGAAAATGAAAAAATTTCCGGCCTATCATGACAGCAATTATCCCAATCAGGGCGATCGCTACGCCAATGAAAATAAATTGCTTCAAGATGCTGGAAAGAAACTGCCTTTTCTTGACGGCATAAATTTTCAGATCATGAAAGAGGCACAGACACGATGGCTTAACTTTCGTGCCAAGAAAGTCGATTTTTTAGTGATTCCAAAAGACAATTATGACAGCGCCATTGATCCAAGTGGGCAGCTAAATCAAGAACTGATCAAAGACAAAATTGAACTGGAAATCGCTCCCACTAAAACCTATTGGTGGCTTTCTTTCAACTTTACCGATCCGCTATTAGGAAAAAATTTAAATTTAAGAAAAGCAATTGCTCATGCAGTTGATATTGATCGTTATATAAAAGTTTTTACGAACAATATCGGCCAAAAGGCAAATTCCATTTATCCTCCTGGGATTCCTGGCTACAACCCATCCTCACAGCTTCCCTATGAATATAATGTAGAGAAGGCAAAACAATTTTTAAAACAGGCCGGTTTTCCTGAAGGAAAAGGTCTACCCGTCATCACTTACGATGTACGCGACAACTCGGCCACAAATCGCCAGCAGGCCGAATTTATAAAAGGTGAATTGGAAAAAATTGTAATTCGAGTTGATGTTGTTCTTAATACTTTCCCAGGTTTTTTAAACAAAGCACGAACCGGAAAACTGCAATTCTGGCAAGACGGCTGGGCCATGGATTACCCAGATGCCGAGAATGCACTTCAGCTACTAATCTCCAAAAATCATCCACCAGGCCCCAACAGCACATATTATAATAATAAAGAATTCGATACCCTTTTTGAGAAAGTCAAAAGCATGAACGATGGGGCGGAAAAATTCGCATTGATGGTTCGCATGGAAGAAATTATCAACCGCGATTTGCCTTGGATCATGCAGTATTATGCTCGCAATTACATTCTGTACCACGGGCGTCTAAGAAATTATCGTTACTCCGACTTAGTGAGTAACTATATGAAATATTTGCGCCTGTCCGACCAATAGAGTCTGACTTTTACCAAGATGATGCATCTTTTGCCTCTCAATTTAAGATTCAGTGGGCCGAATTAATCAGGTGTTGTAAGCACTCCGATAGGACTGGAAACCCCTTGGTGAGAGGCCTGCATGAAAATTACTCTCTTACTGGTTGTCTTATTGGTGCCGTCTATTCTGTTCTCTAAAGATTACATTATCTTTAGTATTGCTCAGGACATTACGCTCGATGATAACCATACTCCTGGAAAGAAAAACTATTACGTCAATATTGGCGGACAGCAAGGTGTGCGCGAAGGCACTGTGCTTAATGTTTATCGCATCATCTCACGGCTTGATCCTTACGAAGGGAAAACCCGCTTTAACTTTAATGTTAAAATCGGTCGGCTGAAAGTTCTGCATGTTGAAGACACTGCTGCAATTACCCAGAAAGAAGACTTTTTGTCTGGCAATGAATACCCAATCTTTGAAATAGATGACTTCATGATTGGCGATAACGTCAAGGTTGATGTCGGCAAAAATTAGAGCGGACCTCGTATCGATTTCAATTCGATAAATATTTTCCGATCTCGATATGCTATTGGCGTGCTTTTGAGTAAATAAAAACTACCCTGCGCAAAGTCTTGAGCGTCATGATCAAATTTTACTTTGACTGAGGCCTCCTCTATCCACATTCCGATCAGCCAATTTTTGACGACAAACCTGAGATATTGCTGGCCTAAATTTGTTTCTGTTCCAATAAATTTTCCAATAATGAACAAGTCCATGTAGAATGAATGTGCAAGAAAGCTTCTGATACAACAACTGTAAGTCTTTAACATCATTGTTTGAAAAATGCGTCTGAATCAGAAGTTGTCTTTGTTGGTCATCTATGGATAAATTTTCAAATTTGTTCGAACTTTTCGCAAACTTTATTAGCAATACAGACAATCGCAGTCTTATCGGTAGCATTGAACAAGGAGGCGTGAATTTACTTTCGGCCTCCAATTACAAGGCAAAAATTGAATCAGTATCTTTGGCACTGATCAACATTGGGATCAAGAAAAAAACAAAATTTGGGATCTACTTACCCAACAGCACACACTGGCACATTATTGATTTGAGTATTATGGTCACGGGTGCTATTTCTGTCCCGTTTTACAGAGACCTTACGATTCAAGAATTTTGTCAGCAGCTCACCTATACTGAATGCGAAGGTGTCTTTGTTGAAAATCTCGATATTTTCGCTGACTACTATGAATTATTTCAAAAAACTAAATTAAAATTCATTGTCACTCTTGATGAAGGAAATATTAAAAATATTCCGCTTCAGATTCAGCATATTAAATATAGTGACCTTATTCTACTGGGACAATCTTTAGCAAAGTCCGACTTGCCTGCACTACAAACTCGAGCTTCACAAATTGGTCCCGAAGATATCGCCACAATTGTGGCCACATCTGGAAGCACTGAGGGGCAAAAATTTGTCATGATTTCTCATCGCGCCGTCATCAATGTTTTACAAAATCTTGAAAGTACCTTTATGACGGCCTTAAGTAAAAATGACCGGACCTTGGTTATTATGCCACTTTCACATATGATCGGGCGTATTAATTCCCTCATGCACCTGGTTTTTTATAATGAAACTATTTTTTGCTCAAATCTTTATAATCTTCACAATCAACTAAAAGCTGCTTCTCCCACCATTATTATTGGATTTCCAAAAATATTGAAAATGCTTTATTACACTATGAGAAAGATTTTTTTCATGAACAAAAGTATTTTCGCAAAAAATATCCTTAATTGGTCTAGCCTATCCGCTGATCTTTACTTTTCTAAAATCGACAATGAATTGTCTCCAACTTCATTCGAAATAGTTAAACAAAATATGGCCCAAAAAATAATTTTTAAAAAAATTATTGAATTCCTCGGTGGAAAATTAAGAATTGTAATTTCAGTCGGTGGTCATCTTTCCACGGAGGTTTATAAACTGTTAAGAAACTGCAACATTATCGTTCTCGAAGGTTACGGACTTACTGAAACTACCGGTCTTTGTATTATTAACCCTCCTTACAAACAAATCGCCGGCACTATCGGCTTACCGATCAAAAATAATCTTGTCACTCTTTCCGCTGAAGGCGAAATCGTTCTCAAGTCAAACTCATTGTTTAGCGGCTATTATAAGCATAGTGATGATGGCAGTGGTGACAGGTCCAGCCTAAAAACTGGTGATATTGGGGAGGTTACCCCTCAAGGTTTTCTAAAATTTATTGATCGCAAAAAGAATTTTCTCACTACGGCCGATAATCGGAAAATTTACCCCCACAAGATAGAGGCCTTCCTTGAAGAGGAGCGCTATATTTCCCATGCTTTGGTGACAATCGAGCAGACGCAAATCCTTGCCGTTATCGGAGTCGATCCGGTCCGCATTGCCATGCTTTTCGCTCGACATCATGAAAAGTGTCCGGAAGATTTTGCTGATATGGTTAACCATCAAATCACCCGGCAAGAAATCTTATCTAATATTAAAAACGCCAACCAAAAGTTAGGTAGAAGTGAAAAAATCACTCTCTATCTAATAAGTCCCTTCGAATTCACTCTACCAAACCAGCTGCTGACGCCGACATACCGCATCATTCGGGCACCGATCCTAGAAAGGATTACTCCATTTCTCGCCGAGGCCTCAAAAGTTCCAAACTAATATCCCGCCCACTCATTTGACATTCTGACAAGACTCGATTAGTTTCCAATGTTCAACATACAATTTCCAAGGTTTGTGACTTATGGCCCGAATTACAGTAGAAGACTGCTTAGAAAAAGTTGAAAACAGGTACGAGCTTGTTCATCTTGCCGTTAAGAGAGTTAAGCAATTAAGAGAAGGGGCCGATCCCGTTGTCAAAAGTAAGAACAAAGATATTGTTACTGCCTTACGTGAAATTGCCTCAGGCTTAATTAAGCACCAGCAGAAAAAAGAATACGATTCAGAAGAATTTTAGTTTTTCGGAACTATTTTTAGGGTTTTTAGCTTAAACGCAATCTTCAGCACCTCATCAAAATGCGCCACTGGGTGGAATTTTAAACCACGACGATGGATCGCAGGTACTTCCTTAAGATCTTTTAAATTTTGCTCTGGCAAAATAATTTCCCTAATTCCGGCCCTCTTGGCGGCCAGAACCTTTTCCTTAATTCCACCAACAGGCAGCACTTTGCCTGTCAAACTCAGCTCTCCAGTCATGGCCAGATCGGCCTTAACTTTGCGGCCAGTGGCCAATCCATAAAGCGCAGTGGCCATGGTAATTCCCGCACTCGGCCCATCTTTCGGCGTTGCTCCTGCAGGCAAATGGAGATGGATTTCATGGGTGGCCAAGAAATCTTGAGGGTCCATGACTTCCCCGGCAGGGTGAGTCGGCATTCCTGGTAACGTTGTCCCCGGAATAGCAACGGGACCTTGGCCCACGGGCACGACGGCTGTTTTATTAATTTTAACGGCCTTCGCACCTTTGCCTGCGACTGGTTTTTCCAAAGCATTTTGCAAAAGTTTTTTTACATAACTGTAAGCGAGGCTGGCCGATTCATTCATGACCTCACCAAGCTGGCCGGTCAATTTAAATCCACCTTTACCTTTCAGAGGCAGGGTTTCTATGAAAAGAATTTCGCCACCAAAAGCCGTCCACGCGAGACCGGTCACAACACCAGTCTGAAGAATTTTTTCGGCCTTTTCCACTTGATAGCGTGCCACTCCGAGGTATTTTTCTAATTCTTTGACTGTTGGTTCAAAAATCTTACGTTTTCCATTGGCGACTTTTTCGAGTGCTGCTCGGCGACAGAGTTTCGCGATAGTCTGCTCCATGATCCGAACGCCGGGTTCCCGAGCATAATCGGCAACAAGCTTCTTTAGTACTTCAGTCGTAAGATGAAAGTCTGACTTGTGCAGACCATGTTTTTCCAACTGCTTTGGGATCACCCATTTCAAAGCAATATTTAACTTTTCCTCAATGGTATATCCACTTAACTCAATAACTTCCATCCGGTCGAGAAGTGGTTCTGGAATCTCATTAATGTTATTTGCAGTTGCAATGAAAAGGACTTTTGAAAGATTAAAAGTCACATCAAGATAATTATCCATAAAAGCCGAGTTCTGCTCAGGATCAAGCACTTCTAACAATGCAGAGGCAGGATCACCTTGAAAGGATTTCCCCATTTTATCAATTTCATCCAACATAATAACGGGATTATTAATTTCCACTCTTTTGATTGCTTGAATAATTTTTCCAGGCATTGCACCGACGTAAGTTCGACGATGGCCTTTGATCTCGGCCTCATCTCGCATGCCGCCTAAGCTGAAACGATAAAATTTACGCCCAAGTGATCGAGCAATACTTTTACCCAGAGAGGTTTTACCAACACCTGGAGGTCCCGCTAAGCATAGAATCGTGCCATCATAATCGGGTTTTAATTTTCTAACTGCCAAAAATTCTAAAATTCTTTCTTTCGCCTTTTCCAATCCATAATGATCTTTGGCCAAAATTTTTCGGGCATTTTTGATATTGATAGATTCTGCAGTTGATTTATTCCATGGAAGATCAATCATCCAATTCAAGTACGTTCTTGCAACATTGTACTCTGGGCTACTATCGGGAATCACCTCGAGCCGCTCTAATTCCTCTTGAGCAGCCTTTAGGGCCTCAGGGGGCATCCCAACTTTTTCTATGATGTCACGCATGCGTTTCAAATCGCGTGATTTATCATCTTCATCCATGCCAAGTTCTGCACGAATAACCTTAAGCTGCTCACGCAAAAAATACTCGCGTTGATATTTATTAACCTTGTCATTCACTTCATCCGAAATTTTCTTTTGGATATCGGCTACATCTTTTTCACGTTTAAGATATACAAGTAACTTGGCGAAGCGCTTTTTTACGACCAGTGTTTCAAGAAAATCCTGGGCCTCGGGAATATCCAAACTCAAAGCAAAGGCAACTAAATCTGCCAATGCTCCAGGAGAGGGGGAATTCAACATGGCCAATTTCATTTCTTCATTAAAATAGGGATTTATTTCACTAAGTTTTTTAACTTGATTGATAATCGAACGAGTATAGGCGTCCAATTCTTCATCAGTTTCAAGAATGTCATCGAAAACTTCGACCTTTGATTTCAGCAAAGATTTCTCACTTACAATTTCCGATGCCCGATACCTTTTCATCCCATGGACTAAAATATTGACCGAGCCATCTGGCAGCTTCAATTTTTTTACAACCTTACACAAGACGCCGACTTTATAGATATCGCCAGGGCCAACCTCTAAATCTTCTTCGTTTTGCTCTTTTAAATCTTCGCGATACTTCACAAGATTCAAGGCAACATGCCCGACTTTGAGCAATTGCTCATCAAGCTCAGGTGAAAACTTGTCTTCCCCAAGAATAATTGGGGCAATCATGCCGGGAAAAATTGGACTATTGATTATTGGGATGATGACGACACGGTCAGGAAATCCTTTTATATCAACTTCACTTGGTTTGATCTGGACTTGGAAATCATTTTCATTATTGGCCATATAATTCCTTCTCTCGCATCATACTCAAATTTTAATTACATCAACAACTAATCTAGCAGGGTTCTCAAGCGTAAAAAGCTCAACTTTTACTTTAAACTTAAAATTCACTTCTAGAGCAAGTGTTTCACCTTGGATCGGAAAAAAATTGATCGTATCAACCATCACACTCTTTCCGAAGGAATTGACTCCACTTTCAAGCGACACTTTGAAAAAATCCAGATGCAATTGATTTTTGGCGTCGATGAATCCACCGTAAACTTTTGGCATTTTGTTACTATCGAAATCAAATACAAGCCTTTCATAATTCTGCTTTTCGGCAAATGAATGCCGCACAGCTTTTAGTTTAGCTTCACCTGTTTTATTTCCATTGTGAAAAATTCCGCTATTGAAATAGATCGTTTTTTTCCTCTCAGGAATTTTATGAATATGCTCACTGGTCAAATTAAGTGCAAAAGCAGACCCACACACCACAATTAGTAAAAAGGTCAATATTAACTTCATCCTATCCCCACTTTTAGAGCTGGGATAATTGTAGCACAGCGCCTGATAGGATAGACACTAGAAAATATTTATGCGAGAAGATCTGACCAAATTGAGAAATAAAAAACTGAACAAAAATGTTGCAAAAAAACCAAACCCTGGACCATTTCCGCTTCCGGGATCAGTGGGACCAACTGTTCCACATGCCGCAATAAGTTTATTTGTATCCTTCAAATTCTTATCTTTTGCTGTCGAAAATGCACCTGATTTATTGGCGGTAACGGCCATCGTATTTGGTCCTTGTGCACATCTCTTATTATCATAAATTTTAGTGTTGGAGATGGCACGAATTGGCTGGAAACTACCGCCAGAATATTGTGATAAGCTGCCAATTAAAATATATACCCCAAGATCATCCATAAATTGTGAAGAAGCAGGATAAATATCTTCCAAAGTATATAAAATACTTGGATTTGTTACTAGATAATCACTCATTGAGTCCGGTGTCACAGTCAGAGTCACTTTATTATTTATTATCGAGGATGAATCAAGCAGGATTCTTCCAGAGGCGTCAAAATTGATTGAATTATCTGAATCTTTTCCGACTCCACCAATTAAGGTAGGAAAGTTAACTGTACCCGTTCCATTTCTTGAAAGTGAAAAGGTAAGTTTGAGTGGTGAATAAATCGAATGATAAATGGCCTTAATATCGAGATAAATCTGCCCAGATGGCAAAGGGTAGCCACTTAAGTCAAAAGTTATTTTTTCAGGGATCTTGTTCGCAATGTCGAATAAAGAAAAATAACCGGTCATCGCCATTCCGACTGTGCCGTCAGGCTTGACGATCGGTGCTGCAAAACCTTCACTGGTACTTTTTTCTTGAAGATAGTCAGATGATACTTCAAGGCCACAACCAATACTTACTGAACCTACATCTAAATCCGCATTTCCGCTGAGTGAAACAATCTGGGCCATACCTTGCTCATCTGAAAAGCAGGTCGAATACACATTTCCTCGATACGACGTGCGTCCTTCACAGAAATCAGATCTTATCGTTTTATAGTAGCTGGGAAGTGTCTCAGATTTATATGATGGCCTAACATATAAAAAATAATTATCAGAAGCCTCTAGGCCTTCAATCGCAAATGTACCGTCCTGATCTGAAATTGCAGACCCGACAACTTTTCCCAGCTTCATAGAAATAGCTTGTACATTGGCACCGAATACACTTCCTAAATTACGACCTCCAATAACGGAGCCTCGAATCCCAGGATGAGTACCGGGTGAATAAATAGTGCGAATACTACTAACGTCTTCTTCGCTCATTTGGTACTGCCCATAATTTAATTTATAAAACATTGTTGAATGCAAAAATTGAGAATGCCCCAATCCAACAAAATGTCCCATTTCATGAGTGATGGTATTGCCAAGAAAATATAAGCCCGCCTGATTCAGCGTTGGTGTTACTGTTGCATTATTGACCACAACATCTGCTTCTAGAATCTCCCCTGTAGTATCCTTGTAGGATACTTGTGTCACTGCCACGACGCCGGCATCTGAGAAAAACATGGAGTTGCTGGAAAAATAGATATCATTTCGCCCTGCCACTGGGGCATCTGATGTTTCAAAGATATGAAGACTCATGGGGATATATTGCCCCCAGGCATTCGCTGCATTTAATACTTCTGTTTTAATGGAATCACTTCCCAGACCATACGAATTTTGCGTGTTGAGGTATATGTTGATTGCGGAGATGTTTGTTCTCCATGATAAATTCTGACCATACACATTTTTTGAGGGTACAAAGGCCTCGATCGTGCTACTCAGAAATAGTAAAGTTACGGCACAGAGTAGGAATTTAATTATTCACTCCTTCTCGCCAAATGGGCGGAAATGATTCCTAGAAGTCCCAGACAAAGCATCAACATCCATGCATTGCCAAAGGTATCAGCTTCTGTTTCCGAGGAAGCAACTTCACGAGCAGGTATCTTGGCAACAGATGCAGGAAGACGCCTTTTCTTGTCTGTGGTTGGCACAACAACCTTAGAATAATTTAATTGAATTTCTTGTAATGGCTGGCCAAACCGTTTGTTCAATTGAGCATCAAGCTGGTCAAATGAAATATTTCCAAGCTCCCCGTGTGTGGGAAAAACTTCAGAGCTAAGCCAGGTCGCCCCTGCTTCTTTAACGATGTTGTATTTCCCCATTGCGAGATTATAAACATGAAGTCCGTATGGTCCCTTGGCCAAAAACAAAACGGCCTCTTCGCCAACAGTGAATCTTGGAGCACCATGAACAAAATATGTTACGCCATCAAGATTGCCGCCCGGAACCAGCACCTGAAAATTATTGGGGTTCAACACTTCTCTTGGGAGTAGACCGGACTGGGATTTGAGCTTAAACGACATTGCCGTTATCACATCACCATTGGGGGCGCGCTTGCTCATCTCGCCCAAAAATTCGCCTCTGATAACAGCACTCACGCTTTCGAGCTGTTGTTCAAGTGGAACTGGGAGAAAGGTGGTGGCATGAGAAACAGAAAAATAAAACATCAGAGAGTAAAAAACACCGTGTCGCACAGCTTCCCGGAAGGTTATCATCTTTTATCCCCTTACTAGAACTATACGTTATTGATCGGGTATTATTGTTGATTTCTTGAGTCATGTTTGCGCATTGAATTACAATGCTTGATGAACGTAAAAACAATGTATTGGCGCGATGGTTTTATTGGAAAACACAATAGATTTTGTTTTACACAGGTCTAGCTTGGTTAGGTGCCTGAATTTGGAGGCAAAAAAAACGCCCCATTTTGGGGCGTTTCTGAGATAGATAAATTTGAGAGGCCAAAAATTAACGTTTCGAGAATTGATAACGAGCGCGGGCGCCTCGCATACCGGCCTTTTGTCTTTCGACCTTTCGTGAATCACGTGTCAAAAATCCAGCCTTTTTTAATTCGCCACGATAAGATGGGTTCAATTTAAGTAGTGCTCGTGCAATGCCAAGGCGAATAGCGCCAGACTGGCCAGTTGTCCCGCCGCCTTTAACATTAATAACCCAGTCATAGCGATCTTTCAGCTTTAGAAGTTCTAGAGGTTGATTAACCACATAGAGGTCTGTTTCTTTGCCAAAATATGTGCGTAGGTCTCTTTTATTAACTACAACTTTACCCGTACCAGTTGAACCATAAACGCGCGCCACA